>CASGED010000038.1 GCA_949300425.1 uncultured Bacteroides sp. | reverse complement strand
AACAGACAGCGGGAAGATTCGTGTAAGTGGCGAAACATACGGCTTCGCCCGCCCAACTACGGGCTGTTTTCAGGCGGACGGATCACATTTAATCATAAGGCCGCTCACATTTAAAGGGACGGGGCGGCACATTAAAGGGGAGCGGCCTTATGATTAAACGTAATTGAGTGCTTCATGTTTGACAAATCATAGGGGCATTTGAAGGAAAACACCGCATCATTTAAAAGACGGGGCAATGGCATCTAATGGCGGCTATTTTATGTAAAAAACATATCCGAAATCCAACCGAGGTATTGAGTTCAGGCGTTGGACAAACCGTGTGCAAAAAAAAAATTCCAAGCGGCAAGGATTCACCACTTGGAATTTTTATACCCATAAAAAGCTACCGATGGATTATTCCAATCGGCGAGCACCATCGCTGATGACTACGTCATAAACCTTCGGACTCCTACCGAATTTCTTCTTGAATTCTTCTTTAGCCTTCTCGATAAACGTAGAGTAAAGCTCGTCCTTCACCAAGTTGATGGTACAACCGCCAAAGCCACCGCCCATCACGCGTGAACCGGTCACACCGCAATCGAAGGCAATATCGTTCAAGAAATCCAACTCTTCGCAGCTTACTTCGTAAAGTTTGCTCATACCTTGGTGAGTCTCGTACATCTTCTGCCCTACCGTTTCATAGTCACCTTTCTCCAAAGCGTCGCATACATCAAGTACACGCTGGATTTCTTCGATGACATATTCGGCACGCATGTAATCTTCTTCGGACACTTCGGCCTTTACCTCGTTCAGCATCTCCATCGTACAGTCGCGCAAGAATTCCACATGCGGATGTCTTGTCTGTATGGCAGCCACCACGGCTTCGCAGCTCTGGCGACGCTTGTTGTAAGCCGAAGAAGCCAGTTCGTGCTTCACCACAGAGTCTACCAGCACCAGTCTGTAACCCACCGGCTCGAAAGGATAATACTGATACTCCAGCGAACGGCAGTCCAAACGAATCAGCTTGCCCTTCTTTCCGAATACGGAAGCGAACTGATCCATGATGCCGCAGTTTACACCACAATAATTATGCTCTGTAGCCTGACCCACCTTGGCAAGCTCGAACTTGTCAATCTTATTGTCACCAAACAAATCGTTCAACGCATAAGCGTAAGTGCTCTCCAAAGCAGCAGATGAAGACATACCTGCACCCAGAGGTACATCACCGGCAAAAGCCGTATTGAAACCCTGCACATCTACACCGCGCTTAATCATTTCACGACATACGCCGAAGATATATCTTGCCCAGCTGGCACGGGGAGCGTCTTCTTCATTCAACCCGAATTCCACATAGTCCTTCAGGTCGATGGAATAAGCCTTTACGGTCTTTGTGCCATTTGGCTTAATCTCCGCAATCATACCTTTGTCTATTGCGCCAGGAAATACAAAACCACCATTGTAGTCAGTATGTTCTCCAATCAGGTTTATGCGTCCCGGAGAGGCATAAACAGCTCCCGTTGTTCCGTCAAAGTGTTTGATGAAACGACTTCTTACGTGTTCAATATCCATGATACTTATAATTTAATAGGTGAATAAATCAAGTTATTATGTTTTTCCTTTCAGCAGGAAATCTATTCTCAATCAACGGGGATGTCCTTGTTGACATTCTTGCAACCGACAAGTCCGTAGAACAACAGATAGGCCAATGCGAAGATGATGACCCAGTAGCTGTTCATGAATCCGGAAACATCGGCCAGCCAGCCTTGGATAAGCGGAAGAATACCGCCACCGCATACCAACACCATGAACAGACCGGAAGCGGCTGCCAGGTATTTGCCCAAGCCTTCTACAGCCAAGTTGAAGATGCTACCCCACATGATGGAAGTACAGAGTCCGACAAGGACCAAATACATGGCATTGATGGGCACCTCGGCCATGCCGAATGACAGACCACCCGTAGCACTCTGCTGCAACACCGGCAGGTTGACCAATGTACTTGTAGAGGAGAAGATGGCCAGCAACACCAATACCAAACCTAAACCGGAAGTGGCAATCATCATCACACGGCTTGAAATCTTGGATCCGAAAGAAGCGCCTATAAGACGTCCCGCAAGCATCAGCAGCCAATATGTACCTACCACGAATCCCGATATAGTAGTCGCAATACCTGCGCCACCCTTGGCAACGGACTCGGTCAAGAAAAGGTTCAATGTGCCCGGCACACCGACTTCAACGCCCACATATACGAATATGGCAAACGCACCCAATACAAAATGACGGAACTTAAGCGCACCTTTCATCAGCTTACCAATAGGCTCGTCGCTCTTGGAAGCGGTGCGAGGTTCGGGGATGTGAACGAACAACAAAACGAAGAACGCGAAAGCGAACACCGCCATGGCCGTGTACATCACGGGGAAAATCTGCGAGATAGTGGCTTTCTCTACCGAACCGGCAATCAAGATACCTACGAACATAGGCGTAATGGTGGCCATGATAGAATTGAAAGAACCGCCCACTTGGATAAGCTGGTTTCCTTTGTTACCCTCTCCGCCTAATGAGTTCAACATCGGATTTACCACACTGTTGAGCAAGCACATGGAGAAACCGGAAATGAACGCGCCAATCAAATAGACGCCAAATGCGGCAGATGGACTGGCATGGCCGGAAAGATACTGGACGCCTACACCAATGAAGCCCACGGCTACGGCAATCAGGGCCGTCTTCTTATAACCTACACGGGTCAGCAAGATACCGCTGGGAATACCCATCACGGCGTATGCGATAAAGTTACCCAAGTTTCCCAACATACCAAGCGCGTTGGATACGGAAAACTGATTTTTCAACACAATTCCCATCGGCGCCGCAAGATTCGTGACGAACGCAATCATACCGAAAAGGAAAATCATAGTTATAATGGCAATGATATTACCATTCTGCTTTTGTTGTGACATGGTTTATTTAATCTAATAATTAATGAATTGGTTAATAATCTTGTTTGTCGTCATTCAGTGACACCAAATTTATAAATCGTCACTTGCTGATATTCATCGCCCGGAAGCAATACGGCCGAAGGGAAATGAGATTTGTTAGGCGTATCGGGGAAACACTGAGCTTCAAAGCATACAGCACTTCGGGCAGGGAACGTTGCGCCATGTGCGCCCGCAAACCCATTCAACCAGTTGCCGGTATAGAGTTGTACTCCATTCTCCGTAGTATATACTTCCATGGTTCGACCGCTCCCCGGATCGGTACAAGTGGCAGCCAAGGAGAGTTCGCCCGCTTCCGTCTTGTTTAAGACATAGCAATGGTCGTAACCTGCCCCATTGACAAGTTGCCGGAAGTTGTCATTAATGCGTTCACCAATCGCATGAGGAGTACGGAAGTCCATAGGAGTACCTTCTACTTTCAGGATTTCGCCGGTGGGGATGGAAACCTCATCAATGGGAACATAGAAATCGGCGTTGATTGTTACAAGTTGGTCAAGAACGGTGGGAGTGGGATTGGCGATACCTGCCAAATTGAAGAAGCCATGATTAGTAAGATTCACCACGGTAGCCTTGTCCGTAGTAGCCCGGTACTCAATGGTCAGCGCATTGTCGTCTTCCGCCAACCGATAAGACATCTTCACTTTCAAATTACCTGGGAATCCTTCTTCGCCATCGGCTGAAATGTAACGGAACTTAACGGTCGAATCATCTGGCTGCAAGGCATCCCATACCCGCGTGTGGAATCCAGTAGGACCGCCGTGCAAGGAATTGGGACCATTATTGACGGCCAGCTGGTGCTCTTCACCATAAAGTGTGAAATGCCCCTTGGCAATACGGTTACCATAGCGCCCAATGGTCGTGTTCAAGAACGGTTCCGGACTGTTGATGACATGGTCAATCGTGTCATGCCCTAAAATGACATTAGCATATTGGCCGTTCTTGTCGGGAACCATGATGGACAGGATGGCGCAACCATAATTAGTTACCGCAACTTCCATCCCTAACTTGTTTTTCAGGATAAATAAATCCGTTTCCTTCTCATTTATCGTTTTTTGGAAATCTTCTCTTTTCAAACCAGACAGATTCCCTTGGGTTGTAATAGAGCTTGTCATATCATGGTATGTATTAAATTTCTTGCAAATAAACAGAAATTCTTTTGTTCTCCCAAGAATAACTGAGTTTTTTTTGTATGTTTGTGCCTGCAATTTTAAAAATAAAATATAAAAAGAATGTATCCCTTAAAATTTGAGCCCATCCTGAAGCAGACTCTTTGGGGAGGGGACAAGATTATCCCTTTCAAACGCCTTCATACCTCGTTGGATCATGTAGGCGAAAGTTGGGAAGTATCAGCTGTAGAAAATAGTGAATCTGTAGTGGCTAACGGCGTGGATAAAGGACGTACGCTGCCCGAGATGGTGCGTCTCTACCGGGAAGAATTGGTCGGAGAGACCAATTACGCCCGGTTCGGAAACAAGTTTCCCTTGCTGATAAAGTTTATAGATGCCAAGCAAGACCTTTCCATCCAAGTACATCCGGATGACGAACTGGCGCGCAAACGCCATAATAGCTTCGGCAAAAACGAAATGTGGTATGTCATATCGGCCGACAAAGGCGCGCGACTCATTTCCGGCTTCTCCCGGCAAATTACTCCACGGGAATACAAAGAGCGCGTACATGACGGAACTTTCGCCGAAGTACTCCACACTGCGGACATTGCCGCCGGAGATGTATTTTACGTGCCCGCAGGACGTGTACATGGCATTGGGGCCGGTGCGTTTGTGGCAGAGATTCAACAAACCTCCGACATCACATACCGCATTTTCGACTATAACCGCAAAGACGCCAATGGACACACGCGTGAATTGCATACCACACAGGCCATGGATGCCATCAATTTCTCCGATGTGCAAGACGATTTCCGTACCCATTATGAAGCGGATGTAAACGAACCGGTGGAAGTCGTAGCAACTCCCTACTTCACAACTTCCATCTATGACATGACCGAAGAAATCACCTGCGATTACTCGGAGTTGGATTCGTTCGTCATCTTTATCTGCGTAGAAGGAGCTTGCCACATGATGGACAACGAAGGAAACGAAATAGACCTGCAAGCCGGTGAAACCGTATTGTTACCCGCCACGACACAAGGCCTGAGCATCGTTCCACAAGAGAAGGTGAAATTGTTGGAGACTTATGTCTAATTAAAATAAGGTAGGGAGACTCCTATTGAAGGGAGCATTTCTCTTAAACAAAATCCACTCATGATACGAACAAATTCTCCTCAAGCATGGTTATTGGCCGCACGTCCCAAGACGCTGACGGCAGCTTTTATCCCTGTATTGCTGGGCAGTGCACTGGCTTTTTCAGACCATGCATTCGAAACGGCTCCGGCCGTATTGTGCCTGCTATTTGCTTTCTTCATGCAAATAGCAGCCAATTTCATCAATGATTTATTCGACTTCCTTAAAGGAACTGACCGCGAAGACCGCTTGGGTCCTAAACGAGCCTGCGCTGAAGGCTGGATTACCCCACGGGGTATGCGTATAGGCATCGGGATAGCACTGACATTAGCTTGCCTGTGCGGACTCGGCGTACTGTTCACAGCATGGGGGAACCTGCCTCACGGCGGTTGGGAATTAGTGCTATTAGGAGTAGTGTGCCTGCTGTTCGCTTTCCTCTATACGACGATACTGTCCTATCACGGTTGGGGCGATGTACTGGTATTGGTCTTTTTCGGATTTATTCCTGTGGGCGGCACATACTATGTCCAGACGGGAGAGCTAAACGTAGATGTCCTGCTGCTGTCCGTCATATCGGGATTGGTGATTGACACCCTACTGACCATCAACAACTATCGCGACCGCAATCAGGACCGATTGAGCGGAAAACTGACATTGGTGGCACGCTATGGCGAACGTTTCGGCGCGAACTTGTACTTGGGACTGGGGCTTGCCGCCGTATTGGTATGCACCGGGCTGGTGTTTACGGGACGGCTAACGTGGATGGAGTTTATTTGGGCACCTTGCGTCTACTTCTACCTGCATAGCTTGACCTGGCGGAAAATGATACAGATACGTGAAGGGGAAAAATTAAACAGCATATTGGGCGAGACTTCGCGCAATATGCTGTTCATGGGATTATTACTGAGCGTAGCGGTAAGCCATTAGCGCTTACCGTACATACGTTCGTAATAGTTCTGATAGTCACCGCTGGTTACCTCCTCTACCCATGGCTGATTGTTGAGATACCACTCGATAGTCTTCACAATACCTACTTCAAAACAGGTTTCGGGATACCAGCCCAACTCATTCTTTATCTTGGTGGGGTCAATGGCATAGCGTTGGTCGTGCCCCAAGCGATCTTTCACGAAGGTGATGAGGTCCTCGTTTATCCAACTGATGTCAATCTGTCCGTCGGTGCCTTTTTCCTTTTTCTTCAGCACATCCCGATAAGCAGGATGTTCCGTCATCAGACGATGGATGGTGGCGATGGTCAGCTTTACAATCTCCAAATTGGTTTTCTCGTTGTGCCCGCCTACGTTGTACACTTCGCCTTCACGTCCCTCGCGCACTACCATGTCAATGGCTTTACAGTGGTCTTCCACATAAAGCCAGTCGCGCACGTTGCTTCCGTCACCATATACAGGCAGTTTCTTCCCTTCCAAAATGTTTTTAATAATAAGCGGAATCAGTTTCTCGGGAAAATGGTAAGGTCCGTAATTGTTGGAACAACGGGTGATGGTAACCGGCATCTTATAAGTATCGTGATATGCCATTACCACCAAGTCGGCACTGGTTTTTGAAGCACTATAGGGACTATGCGGACAAAGCGGTGTCTGCTCGGTAAAAAAGCCTTCAGCACCCAACGAGCCATAAACTTCGTCGGTAGACACTTGATGGTAACGCACCCCTTTACGCCAGGTAGGATAACCTTGTTCATCCTTGCCATCCACCCACGCACGACGGGCAGCGTCCAACAAGTTCTGTGTACCCAGGATATTGGTTATCAGGAAAAGCTGCGGATTCTCAATACTACGGTCCACATGACTCTCTGCGGCAAAATTTACGACATAATCAAATTTATACTTGGCAAACAGTTCGTCAGCCAAAGCACGGTCACAGATGTCACCTTTCACAAAGAAACAACGTTCATTATCAATATCCTTGGCAACGGTACCCAAATTCCCGGCATAAGTCAGTGCATCCAGAATCACAACTTTGACGTCATCGTGTTTCGCCAAAATGTATTTAATGAAATTAGCGCCGATAAATCCGGCGGCTCCTGTTACAAGATAGGTTTTCATATTGTTCAATGAATTAATGGCTGTTTTTTTATTTACGCGAAGCGGCCAATTCCATCAGATAATGACCATACTCAGTCTTACCCAACTGTTCGCCCAAGCGATGAAGCTGCGCGGAATCTATCCATCCCTTACGCCAAGCTATTTCCTCAATGCAACTTACCCGGAAGCCCTGGCGGTTCTGGATGGTAGCTACAAAATTGCTGGCTTCCAACAGGCTGTCACAATTGCCCGTATCAAGCCATGCAAAGCCACGGCCAAAGAGTTCTACTTTCAAGGTACCTTCTTCCAAATACAACTTGTTCAAATCGGTAATCTCATATTCACCCCGGGCAGAGGGTTTCAAAGCGGCGGCTTTCTCGGTTACGGTCGCGTCATAGAAGTAAAGGCCGGGAACAGCATAGTTGCTTTTGGGACACTCCGGTTTTTCCTCTAACGAGAGCACCTTGCCTTGGGCGTCAAACTCTACAACACCATAGGCACGAGGGTCTTTCACGTAATAGCCAAAGATGCAAGCGCCTTTCTCAATAGAAGCGGCACGCCTCAGCATCGCCGAAAAGCCTTGACCGTAAAACAGATTATCTCCCAAAATCAAGCACCCCGGTCCGCCATTCAGGAACTCGGCGCCCAATACAAAGGCCTGCGCCAAACCGTTGGGCTTTTCCTGCACCTTGTAAGAGAAAGACATGCCCAAATCTTCGCCGGTTCCCAACAATTCGCGGAACATAGGCAAGTCACGGGGAGTAGAAATAATAAGCACTTCGCGAACACCGGCCAGCATCAGCGTAGAAAGAGGATAGTAAATCATCGGTTTGTCGTAGACAGGCATTATCTGCTTGGAGATAGCCTTAGACAACGGATAGAGACGGGTGGCACTGCCACCGGCAAGAATAATTCCTTTCATAATTCTTTAATCTTTATAAATAAACTGGGAATATATAAGAAGGAGGACGTTGCCTCACGGCTCTCGTTGCTATTCAGCGCACAAAGATAACGTAAACATAGTGTACTACAAAATAAAATTATTCCTTTTTTATGTCCTGCTACATTCATCCCGCCATTCATCCCGCCAATTCTATCACCTCCAGATCCCTAAACGCACCGGCATCTACCACGAAACGCACCAATGTACGAACCTTATGGAAACCATATTTGCCGGCTGCTCCTGGATTGATGTGGAGCATACCCAACGTCTTGTCATACTTCACTTTTAAAATGTGCGAGTGTCCGCTAATGAAAAGTTTGGGAGGACGCGCCAACAAACTGCCGGCTATAGACGGGTCGTATCGTCCGGGGTAACCACCGATATGCTTCATCAGAACCTCCGCCCCTTCTACCGTAAAACGAAGTGTCTGCGGATAAAGACGTCGGATATCTTGCCCGTCTATATTGCCATACACTGCCCGGAAAGTGCGGAAGGCTGCCAAACGCCGGACTACTTCCATCGAGCCTATGTCACCCGCATGCCATATTTCATCGCACGGTTCAAAATAATGGAGATATTTTTCGTCCCAATAACCGTGAGTATCAGATAACAAACCTATTTTAACCATCGTTCTCTTGCATTTTATGACACAAAGTTAAAAAACAGAAGCCATATTTGCCGAAATCAATTTTATTTTTTAACTTTGATAATCATAACCCATTAAATACTACAACCATGAAACGAATTCTGTCTTTCTGCCTCGTAATCTTACTGGCTACTACGGGCGCATTTGCAAAGTACCGAAGCCTGAGCGGAGAAATCTCCGTCAAGGGAAGCCTAAACGAAACATTCGAAAAATGGCCGTCAGGTACGAAAGTCACCATCCAGCGATTGGTAGACATGTCCGATGCGGGAACTTACCAGCGAGGACTGCACTACATCCTGAATGTAGACGGACAACAATACCTGATGCCGGCGGAAAAAATACACATTATCGACCTGGCAAAGCCCGGCAGCGATGCGGAGTTCTGGCAACAGGCTTTTCTGAAAAATCACCTATATGAATATTGGGACGACGTGAACTACAGCACCCAACTGCTACGGGAGGTGGATGCCGAATGTTATGATTATCTTGAAAACCTGAGAGGCATCCTCTACGAAGACGCTTACGCGACCACACTCGCCCAAGGTTTGCTGGCCAAGCTATGCAGCGACCAAATACGTACCCGGCAAAACGGGAATTTGCAAATACATCTCATCCAATCGCCCGAGCCATTGGCTTTCACTTTGCCCAATGGAGGCTTTATTCTCAGCACAGGTCTGTTTTGCGCGCTCGATTCCGAAGAAGAACTTGCCGCCATCATAGCCAGCGAAGCCGCCCATTTCCTTTTCGACCATCAGATAAAGAACATACGTCGGGCCGAGATACGTGCCAAACGAGCCTCATTTTGGGCCGACGTATTCAGTTCGGTGTCACAATCGCTCACTTATGATTATTATGCCACAGGAGATGACCGCTATTTAGGCACCAGCCTGATAGCCGACATGGGAACGATTATCTCATTAGTATGCCTGCCGGTCATCAATCGTTTCGGCCTGAACTACTCCGAAAAACAAGACGCCGAGGCAGACCGACTGGCCCGCGAACTACTGACCTACAAACGATATCGCCCGGAAGCCTTGGTATCGGCATTGCAGAAAATCAGCGATTATTATGCCCGTTGCGGTCAGGACGAAGGCATACTCCGCTACCAAAGCCTGGAAAACCTGAACAAACGTATCGAAACCTTGGCAGGCAAAAACAAACCGGCTCCACTCCCCGGCACCATACGATACGGGAAACAGACTTATGACATCGTAAACTTCAACGCCGCCCTGAATTATTCAGGTGGCATGTACCAAGAAGCCATCCGCCTGTTGGAGAAAAACATAACCAACAACAGGGCAGACAGCGAAACGTACCTGATACGCACACAGGCTGAAATGGCTATATATAATAATGAGGAAGCCAACGAACGATGTCTGGCATGGCTGGACAAGGCCGAACAGCTCAGTGCCCACCGCCCCAACCTGAACATCGACAAGCAACGCGCCCTGCTGTTCATCCGAATGGACCGGATAGCCCAAGCGACTGAGGCGTTGAACAGCTACATTGATAAACTTACGCAATACCAGCAACAACAACCTGCCGCCGAAGAAGAACGTATGTGGATAGAGAAGGAAATAAACTGGAGCCTGCTTACTTTGGAAAAAATCAGCCGATGAAGCGCAGCTTTCAACAAGGACAAATTCATATAGAATAGATACTTCCCGGTGGGAATTATACGCCTTACAATATCATTAATGCCCGACCGACGCATGTCCAAACATTATTTAGTAAACATAGAAGAAAACAAAGAGGAAGATTCTATGATTATTTGAATTTACAAAAACAAAGAGGGTGAGAACAGGTCCCACTTCAGGTTACTAACTTAAGGGGGGAATGTTTCTAACATAGGAGGTGAATGTTAGAAACATTCAAGGTCTATGTTAGAAACATTCCCGCACCTTACTTATAAGGGCTTCTGGCAAGGATAAATCCCCACGTGAAAGAACAATTCTAAAATGCGTACAACAGCATCCATCAAATTGCTACAAATTCTTACTCATCATATAATGCAGCATCTCTCATGTCGACAATTTAAGGCTGACAAATAAGGGCCGGTTTCCCACACCATTCACCTTGCGGCATTTCACAAACATGTTTATGTCCGTTCCAGACAATCTTTATTTGTTTGCACCCCTTATCCATTCGCGCATCGGTGACAGACAGCTTTGTCCGCCCTTCTTCTTTCTCTATGAGCACAGCGCAAGGAGCGGAAACAGACAGTTCCAGCCCTTTTCCCTTTAACGAAACGTTTGGGTCATAGAATATGGCACCAATGACTTTTTGATCTTTGGATTGCACGGCCTGGACGGCGGTATCATTACGCAGCACTTCGAATGGATATTCTTTCGCCGGCAATCCTTCGCCGCAATAAACGGCATATCCGTACGTATCGTCCACGGGATGTTCGCCGTGGTCAATCCAAATGGACAATATATCTACTTCCTGAGGCAGATTCTTGTTATTCTGGTTGGACGGATTCATCTTCATCCAATCCGTCGCCTTTGTCTCACAAGCATGACGCATCCGCTTCTTGTATTCCGGGAATACGGAATAAGCAAATTGCCCTTGTTGCACCAGCCAATCCGTATTTTCCCCTTTATACCAGAACACACTGTCCGTCCGCTCTACCTGTTCGACGGACGTGCGTATGCGACCGGGCACTTCGGGCGTAAGGTTCGTAATGCCGGCTCCTAAAGCCACCAAATAATCCCCGATTATGAAGTAGGATTTATAGGCATTCACACCATACAATACAGAATCCTTACGGATGCTGTTGCCTTTATCATTTACATTTTCCTTTTCCGAAGCGTTCATTTTCTCGAAGATGTAGCCGGCAGCGGCATTCTCTCCCCCCGAAGTGGCGGCTGCAGCAAAGTTAAACTTACTACAATAGCCGCGCCAGTTAGTCACCGGGCGCAGGCGGTCCATGCCTTCCCGTGCCGTGACGCCCGGATAAGCCGTCACGTCATAGGCACCGAAGGCCTTGCGGTATTCATTACCGTTGCGCTGGAACAGCGTGCCGCCATCCGTTACGTAATAATTATAAGCATCGGCAAAGGTATGGGCGCTCTCCAGTCCGTCGCAACGCACCGAGGCCATGTTGACAATGATATGGTAACGGTCGTTTTTCTTTACCAAGTCGTCGTTGTTGAAAAACCAGCGTGTGCCACTGTAGTCCTTCACTCCATCCATGTTGATTTCCATCCGGGTGGTTTCTTCGTAGAGGCGTTCCATTTCAGTCAGTTCCTCTTCCGTAAAAGATTCCCGCCAACCGGTCAACAATTGTTTCAACATACTTTGATAGCGGATGGCACTTTTCTCTGGTTTGTAAGCCATGGAATAACGGTCTACGCATGGCAGGTTATATCCTTTATAATAATAGAAGTTCCCTCCCCGGAAATAATTCAAAAGAGCGGCTACGTTCTCCCTGCTCAGTTTTTTCTCCCACGGAGACCCTTTCAGCATGTTGAGTATATTGAGGGCGTTCAGCGTCCCGTCTATCGGGTAACCCCATATCAGGCACTGCATGCCGTGCCCCCATCCGGCACCGTCGGCCGTAAAGCCTTCCGTCCAAAACGAAGTGTCGTAAGTAGGCTGTGAAGTCATGCTGATACACTTTTGAGAAATATCCGCCAACAAATCGACCATCGATACTGAACGTAACATGAAGGCGACCGGCAACAAAGAACGGTAACCCAACGCATTGCCTCCCACCCACCACACGTGTTTGCGGAAGCGGTCCAACTGCACCACATTTTGGTCTGTCGCATCATTGCGGAATGGTTGCGTCCAAGCCTGTAGCCCCATCATCTTCAACATCTCGCAAGCCGCTACGGACAGATTATCCTTTATCTCCCCTTTCTCCACCGCATCCATTTGGGACAGGTGGCAAAAATAGATGTTGACAGCAGCGGTAGGGATGGCGAAACAGGAAGCATGGAAACGGCGGTAGTCATTGGGACGCCTGTTCTCCAAACGGCCATAGTGTACGATTGCCTCTTGGCAACGCCGCCAAATTTCCCGGTCTTTTTCATAAGTCAGTTCTCCGTGGCGGAACGCTTCAGAAATATGCCATATCCGATTATAAGCCGCAGTAATAGAACCTCCGCTGTCGGCTTCATTCCCTCCCAAGGACTTACCAGCATCACTATCTTTCAAGTCAATGAAAATACCATCCGCCTGCAATCTTAGCAAATCATTTTCATAGGTTTTCCGCCAGTCTCCACCACTAAATTTCTTGTAGCCAGCACGTGAAAAATAAGTGCGGAATTCTCCTATGGCCTGCTGTTTTTCCGGTGTACCTTGAGTAAAACCTGCTTCATAATATTTTTGATAATTACTCCAAGCTACCTTTTCTTCCTTAGTTTGAGCAAAGATAGTTAAATAGATAACAGACAGTGTTATTGATAGCGTAAAACGTAAATTCATAGGTTCAAATATATAAGGAGTATGGTTTAAAAAGTCAACTGCGCTTGGTGCGTCATCCCTTTGTAGGCACCGTCTTCACCAAATGCGTCGTAAGTGTACGTCTGCCGTTTACCATTGTACTCTATGGTAATGGTCAAACTGGTCAATTGGTGAGAAGGGTCTGCAAAGTAGAGTTCGAAATTGTTTCCGCTTTTTTTCAGCATCAATGCGCACGGATGGTCTACTGTAATTTTCATTTCGCCGACCTCGATACTTCCTTTTTGGTAGAACAAGGCTTGGACCATGCCGTTTGCTACATCGTGCACGGCTTGTACGGTTGCCGAATTGGCCAAGATTTCTGTATCTTCCGTCCGATAGCTCTTCATAGCTCCCGCATTGTCGATGCCCGGTACGATGATGTAGCTATAAGTTGCGTCTACCGGTGCTGTCCCATGGTTCAGCCAAATGGTGCATACTTCTTTTTCGACCGGATCTTTGCTTTTGGTATTATTGATGTCATACCAGTTCCCGCTACGTTTTTCGGCTTTGAGGGAAACTTTTTGCCCTTCAGGGAAGAAATAACCCACACGACCATGCCATATCCAATCTAAGGCTTCATCGGTTACTTCGGTACCCATCGAGGCGGTATTCTCCTGTCCGTTTGCGGCGTATGCCAAGTTACCCTTGAAACTGCATTGGTCTACAGTGGTATTGACAGGCTCTGCCATGGTGGAAGTGATGCCACTGCCCAAGCATACGATTCTGCCATTCAAGAAGAACCAAGCTTTGTTGGCCGACATGCTGACGCCGTGCGTGTTGCCTTCAAATCTGAATCCGGACAATCCGTTTGCACCGACGGACAGGCCTCCGCAGAAATCGGATTCGCCTTCCTCGCCCCATGCTTTACCCAAAGGAATCTCAGCCATTTGCGGATTGGTCACTCCGGGCACCCGATTCCAGTCCCACACCGGGAAGATGTCAAAATACTCGTCTCCTTCCAAAGCCAAGTTCATGGAACCATCGCTCATGAAGAATCCTTTCAGGTTTTCTTTATTTCCGTTTTCGCATTTCCGGGTACGTTTGGAAGCCATGCGCACGCCTACGGAATAGTCCTTACCTTGGAACAGGCTCCAGTCGCCGATGTAGTAGTGAGTGAAATTGTCGGTGACGGAACCGTAGCCACTGCCTTTCAAGGTGGCGATATGTTTGTCGTATTCGGCACTGTGGGCAGGGTCTATCTTTTTCATTTTTTCAAGGGTTCGGGTAAAACTGCTGCAATTCAAGGCTCCCGGACGGCTGACGCTACGACCTACGATGTTGTAGAATTGTACATGTCCTCGGATGCTTTTCATGTACGTGTCGTTGATGAATTTATACAGTACATTCAGTTGGTTGGGAGATAACTTATAGTCGGTGTCTGCCGTATATTCCGCTACTTGGGTCACACCGCTGAGCATGACCGGAGCATATCCGCCAATGTACAGTTGCGGTCCGTGCTGGAAGTACGACAAGTCGTACTGGACTCCTTCTTGATTGGAGGCGACATAAGCCAGAGGCATAAACGAGTGGAGCACTGCTTTGTCCATAACGCTTTTATCTGTTTGCAGGCATCCTCGGTATAGCCAATGCAAGGCAACATCAGTCTTGTTGGCACCTGTCTGCTCTTCTGGATCACCTCCGGTCTGTTTCATATAGAGGAGAATGCTGTCTTCCAGTTCTTCGGGAACGGGTGTTTTGCCGTAACGCATCAGGACGAGGATAGTGCTCATATCTTGCGGTGCGGAAATCTGGTTATGGTACCAGTTGTCACACACCGGATGGACGGTGTTCCAATACGTGAGGGCTTGAACGATTTGTTGGTATAAGTCTTCGTTTCCGTAATACTTGCTTTCGTTCAAGACATAGGCTTGGGCCATTTGTTTGACTCGTGTCAGGTGGTTGCCGGGAATCCAACTGTACGCACGATCGGTATAGTTGATGTCGGGAAAGGAGCCGTCTTCGCGGAGTTGTTCCATCCATTTGGCAACATCTTTTTCCACATTGGATGCGTTGGTGGGCAAATTGGCGTTTTTGATTCGTTCGAGGATGGTTTGGCAAGTCTTTAGCAAGGCTTCGTCCGGCTTTTCTTCTTCTTTATCATCATCGTCATCGTCAGGTGGTGTAACCGGTTCTTCGACAACGTTGTCGTCACTACAAGATGCAAAAACAAACGCAGGGGTGACTGTCAGGAATAAGGCGATTCCGGATAGTTGGATAAATTGTTTTAGGTTCATGACATTTATATTTTTAGATTGAGCAAAATTAAACTAAAAATGGGACTTCTGCAAGAAAAAATCATCGTACAGAAGCCCCAAATTATTCATTATCCTGAGAAAATCTTATTTCTTTTCTTTCAAGGAGAATTCATCAAACCAGAATTCCAAGTTCTCGGCCGGAGTCTGGAGCTTGTAGGAATTCAGACCGGGTGTGCCCGAAGTTTGTGGCTTCAGTACCAATTTCAGCAGGATGTTTTCTGGAATGTCCAAAGTAATGGAATACTGTTTCCATTCCGTACTTATAATTTCTGAACTCAAGCAGTAGAGGTCACCGCTGGCACCTGCTTCTTTCTGCTTGATGACAGTCTTTCCGTTCTCTTTTACCAACGATTTCCATTCTTTGTAGAGCAATTTCATATCATCAGCCGTCTCACATAATGCCAGGTTGATGGCCATCGGAGATGATGCTTGGTTGCTCTTAGCCCAAAAACTGAGTGTATATTTACCAGCCGGAACATTTTGGATGCACATAGACATATCGGTGCTATACCAGTTGTTCAGTTTGGTATTGCTGTACTTCATCGAACGGCTTGTCTCATTGGCACCATCCGTTTCGTCAATGACCAAAGCAGCATTATTGTGGTTGATTACCCACCAACGGTTGACGAAGTTGAGGGCTTTTTCATATTCGATGTCACTGCGCGGGCCAACTTTCGGCAACTGCGAAGCATCCATGTCGGCTTCAAAACCACCATTGACGATATACTCGGCACCCTCATCCACTTGGCCACCTTCGCCCGGCATACTGACTTCGATGGGCTTGTAGTAACGGATGTACTTCACATTCATCTGTTTGGGGAAGATGGTCTCGTCGATTCCCCACGAGCCGCCCCATCCGCCGCCTACGGCCACGTTCATGATAAGAAAGAACGGTTGGTCGAAGGGCCAATAATCCAGCGTCATGTCTTCTTCCTTCTCGGCAGTGCAAACCACTTCGTTGTCAAACAACACCTGAATTGATTCCTCATCCCATACCAAGGAGTAAAGATGGTAGTTCGATTCGAGCGTGGGTGAGCTCATATTACCCGACCAACGCTCGGCCAGTCCGTCATTGGTAGCCTGCGTGTGCAAGGTTACATAATACGTGTCGTGATCCTCGTTGTTTCCCCAAACATATTCCATGATGTCTATTTCGGCGTATTTACCTTCAAGGGCATTAGTCGGTCTTAACCAAAATGCCGGCCACACACCGCGGCCTGTCGGTATTTTGGCGGCGATGTCCAGACGTCCGTATTGGAAGTCTACCTTACCTTTGGTAGTCAGTTCGGCGGAAGAATAGTCGAAGTGGTAAGGCTCACCGGTCCACTTATTCACACCTTCGTGCGGGTCCTTAAATGCTTCGATTATCAGGTCGCCGCCTTCGACGCGCGAAGTGCGAGGATCATCGCTTAGGTAGTCTTGTGCTTCTTCATTGCGCATATAGCCTTCGTCGTACACCCAATAAGACGGGTTGGGACGTCCGTCTTGGTCAAATTCTTCGGCCCAAACCAATTCGTATCCTTCGTAACCGGCCGTATCTAAACGCTCGTAAGTCGGATACCTGACATCCGTCAAGGCTATCGACTCGTCCGCGCAGGAGGCGAGGCCTGCAAGCAAGCCTCCTCCTATCAACAGATGCTGTATCAATTTATTTGTCATTTTTGTAACATTCATAGGTTAAACTTCTATTTATCATTCCCAGCCCGGATTTTGGGTCAAGTTGGGATTCACATAAATCTCGTTCTGTGGAATCGGGTACAGGTACATCTTGTCATCCCAAATTCGGTTTTGCACCAATTGGCGGGTGTACTCAAAGTTAGCTCCATTCTTGCGGATGTGTACACCGTAGATTTGTTCTACCACATTGCCAATCTTCCAACGGCGGATGTCCCAGAAGCGATGGTCTTCAAATGCCAGTTCTACGCGGCGTTCGTGGCGCACAGCTGTACGGAATGAGTTCTGGTCACCGGCACCTCTTACATTGGGCATACCTGCTGCTTGGCGTACTTGGTTCAATGCCTGGCGTGCAGAGAGTGTGCAAGTGGCATCAGTATAGTCCGGCCCTTGCCATTCGTTCAGTGCCTCGGCGTAGTTCAGCAACACTTCCGCATAGCGGTAAGTCGGGTAATGGTGGTTCTTGGTGACGGTATTGGGCGGCGTCAGCACGACCGTTTCATTGACCAACTTTTTCAGGTAATAGCCGGTTCGTGTGGCTCCGGTAATGGGGGCACCGAAACGACCGCCTTCATACGTATCAATTTGAGTATTCATAAACTTCATACCATTGGCAAGCACGGTGTGATAAAAGCGCGGATCGCGAGTCGGATTGCCGGCTTTGTCATAATACATATTCTGCACGTGCGTAGCATTATTCCAGTCGAAAGAAGTTCCGTCTTTCATTTCAAACTCATCTACCAGATTCTGGGTCGGCGTATTACCGCTGTTCGTACCGTTGGCGAAACCAATCGGCAAGTTGCAGGTCTCGAATGTCAGGCTGGCATTGGTACGGGTTTCAAAGATCAGTTGCGGCGACTGTAATACAGCATCGCCCAAGTTGGGGTCGTACAAGGGATCCTGGTCGATGGGCGGAAGGCTGTAATAATTCATGGCAATCACATCGTGGGCAGCTTCGGCTGCGGCTTTCCACGCTGCAGAAGCATCTCCTTCGCACAACAGCGGACTGGCCGCATAGAGCAATGCACGGGCGCGGATGGCAAGGGCTGCCCCCTTGGTTACACGACCGGTCTCGCCGAAAAAGTCATTGTGGTCCAATGGCAATTCATCGGCTACAGCAGCACATTCAGTTGCTACGAAGTTCAGAATCTCGCTTGCTTTGGTCTTAGTAACGCTATTGATTTGGTCCAATTCCATCGGTTCAGTCAACAAAGGCACGTCACCATAGCGTTTTACCAATTCAAAATAGTAGAGGGCACGCAACACCCTTACCTCGCGCAACGACATTCTCGCCTTCTCAATATTGTCCGGATAGTTGGAGTCCCATTTATGGCGTTCCAAATTCTCTTCGGAATAGTCACGTAAGAACATGTTGATGTCATAGATCACGCTATAGTAGTTGCTCCATTGGTTATCAATCAAGTTCAACGGACTCCATACGTCATTGTAAATGTCATACACGGCATTGTCTTCCCAAGTGTACACGGCATTGTCGGTAGCGGCTTCGCGCAGGGCATCGCCGATATCATCGCCAAAATCTTTGGGGAGTGAGCGGTAAGCGGCATTTCCCAAAGCCAACACATTGTCAAAATAGCCGTAGGCTTCATCCTGAGTCTTTCCCTGAGATTCGTCGAAGTCCAGGAAATCGCATCCTCCCAAGGTGAGGGATGCGGCTATGATTAAAATTAATTTTTTCATATTGCGTTCAGTCTTGTTTTTTAGAAGTTAATGTTCACACCTACGAACACGGACATCAAATCCGGGTAGTTCACCGAGAGGTCTTCGCAGTTCAGATACTTCACGTGGTCGATTGAGAAAAGGTTATTGCCACGTACATAGACTTGGCATTGGTCCATCTTCAGGCTGCTGATCCACTTCTTCGGCAGATTGTAGTAGATGTTGAGGTTACGCAGTTTGAAGAAAGCACCGTTCTCCAACCATTCCGTGCTGTTGCGGAAGTTATTGGCATTGTCCAGCGTAGTAAGGCGCGGTGCGGTGGCTACGCCTTTGGTGTCTTCGGTCCAGCGTATGCGGTCTTCCAAGTACCATTTGCTCAAGTTACTGTTGTTGTTGCGCAGCGGCCAATACACGGAACGGGTATTCAGCATACGGCTGTATTGTCCGACACCTTGGAACACGGCGTCAACACCGAAACCTTTCCATTCGAATCCCAGATTGATACCGTAGTAAATGCCCGGTATGCTGGAAGAATGGCCGATAGCCACTTCGTCATACGAGTCAATCTTGCCGTCGCCGTTCTGATCCTTATACTTGATGTCACCCGGACGTACCGACGAGAACATCTGTTTGGGGCTATTGTCAATGTCCGCCTGATCACGGAAGTAGCCGATGGCTTCCAATCCGTACACTTGGCCGATACGGTCGCCTTTCTTATATAAATAATCATATGGCTTGAAGCCTTCTCCGTTCTCGTCAATGCAGGTACGCAAGTACGAGAAGGTTCCGCCCACGTAGTACTTGAAGTCCTTACCGACCTTGTCTTCCCAGTTCAGACCCAAATCGATACCCTTGGAATTGGTGGCACCCATGTTCAATTGGGGAATACCGGTACCGATAACACTTGAATACAGATTGGTGGCTGAAATCAGCGTTTTTGTCCGCTTGTCGTAAAAAGCGTCGGCAGTCAAAGACAGACGGTTGAACAGGCGCATATCGATGCCGAAGTTGTACTTGTCGGCCAACTCAATGTCTAAATTGGAGACTGCCAAATCGCCGGCATGAAGGCCACCGTAACCGGCCGGAGTATCTTTGAAGAGACCACCGCCACAACTTACCCAATAGCGTTCATCAAGGTCATAGCTGATGTTGTCGTTGCCGGAACGTCCCCACGATGCACGAATCTTGAAATAGTCTATCACGTCGCTTGCGTCCTTCCAAAAAGCTTCGTTCGAAAGCACCCATGCTGCCGAAATGGCGGGATAAGTACGGAACTTGTCACCGTCACTCAACACGCTCGTACCGCTATGATTCACAACTACGTCTACCAGGTAGCGGTTGTCGTAGTTGTAACCGCCGGTAAAGATAACCGACTGGCGTTTGCGGCTGTTGTTACGTCCCATAGTTGTATATGATTCTTGGCGGTACATCAAGCTTCCGTTGACGGCATGCAGGCCAAAGGCACGGTCGTAACCTACTCGTCCATCGATTACTAAGCGCATGAACTGGCTGTTCAGGCCACCGTTGGAAATAGAGAGAGCCTTTTCCTCACCGGCAATGTTACGCAGAATGTTATATTCGCCCAACACAGCACCCGGAGTTACCGTCAGTGCTTCGTATTCATATTCTTGTGTTCCGGTTTCCTGATAAACAGCACTGTTGTCATACGAAATGCCTACTTCTGCTTTCAAGCCTTGGGTTACTAATGACAAGTCTTGATAGATGCGCAGGTCAGACTGTAACATACGTTCGTCGCTGCGGAAATAACCGTTCTCAGCGATTTGGGCGATGGGGTTTTTCTGGAAAATGTTATTGCTACCCCAGTAACCATTCGTTGTACGGATTGGGAAAGCTCCTGAGGGTACGTTAAACAATGCTGTAAATACATTGTCTTCGGTCACACGGGGACGGTTGTTCTCGTGCAGCAAACCGAACATGTTCAAAGACACCCGTGTATAGTCGGTCACGTCAATGTCTAAGTTCATACGGGCATCGAGACGGTACTTCTTGAATTGCGCGTCGAAACGGCCGGTTGAAGTCACCAAGTCCTTATCCAAGATACCGTGGTCGTTCTTGTAGTTGATGGCCGTGTAGTAACGTACACGTTTGCCGCCTCCTCGGAATGTCAGGTTCAGTTGGTGGTTGGTGGTGTAGTCACGCAAAGCGGTTCCTAACCAGTCTACATTGGGGAAAGCGTCCGGATTGGATCCGTTGCGGAATGCCTCGAACGCCGTAGCGTCATACTCCAGCGACAAGCCATCGTAATAGAGTGCTTCGTTACGCATTTGGGCGTACGTCACACCGTCTACAAACTCCGGTTGGTTAATGGGCAGTCCCATACCATACGTATAGTTCACATCGATGTCGCGTTGGTTGTACTGTCCGCGTTTAGTGGTCACTACCACTACGCCGTTGGCGCCGCGTGTTCCCCACAATGCCGTGGCGGCACCGTCTTTCAATACGGAGATGCTTTCCACTTCCAGGTTGTTGAGGTAGTTCAACGTGCGCGGAATACCGTCTACCACGATGAGCGGCGATTGTGACGATTGCGAACCTCCGCCGCGCACCATCAAGGTGGCGCCATCGGTCCATCCGGTGTTTTGTTTCACAATCAAGCCCGGCAACATGCCGTACAGTGAGTTACCCACGTTGAAAGTTGAGTTATTGGCAATTTCTTCGCCCGACAGGGACGAGATGGCTTGGGTCTGTTCCCGTCCGCTTTGCAGTTTGCTGCGGTTTTCGGTATAGGCATCCAAGTCTTCCAAACAAATTTCCAATGTTTCGCCTTTAATCCAGAACCGTTTTTTCTGACTGTCGGCGTACACCACTTCGATGTATTCGCCTTGATTAGCGTTTAGGGTAAACACACCTTCTTGGTCGGTAATGGATTTTTCAGCAGGATGGCCTACTGCGGTCACCAAAGCACCCAGTACAGGCTGACCTTGGGCGTCCTTTACTACACCCGTAATCTTTTGTTGCGCCAAAGCCGAAGCCGAGAATAGGCAGGCCAGCGCCAATACGGAAATATATTTCTTTTTCATGTTTTTCAAATTCTTTAGTTAAATCCTTCTCCTTATTCCCAACCGGGGTTTTGAACCAGGCCGTATTTCTTGTTGATTTCGTCCAAAGGAATAGGGCACAGATAGTATTTATCATCCCAATTGTCAATCCAAGTGTGTGGATTGGGAGATTGTTCCAAGAACTCATACCGGAAGTTCACGAAGTTGCCGTTCACCTTTTCCCCTTCCGGATACGTACGTAAGCGGTATATCTTGCGGGCTTTCAGCCAATCGCTTCGTTTCCAGCGGTTCATGTCGTAGTAGCGTACTTCTTCGTAACCGAACTCCAACGCGCGTTCACGGAGGATGGCTTCACGCAGAGCTTCGCCCGGGGCGGCGGTTTCTCTCGTCACGTGGGGCATCTGTACGCGGTCGCGCAGCAGGTTAATGTAGTCGTAGGCATCGCGTCCGAATTCATCTTTCTGCTCAGCTATGCCCAGCTCGTTCATAGCTTCGGCAATGTTCAGGTAGACTTCCGGCAAACGGAGCAAGCAACAGTTGTAGAACTTGTTCTGCAATTCGTTCAAGTGATCTTGGTAGTACTTGCGTACGCCAATGCCGAAGTAACCCATATCGGCCCAACGCCAGTTTTGTCCGCCGCCCATGTCTTTGGGCTGTTCACGACCACCGGAATAAATTTCCGCTTTACGTCCCCAGAATTTGTCGCCGGTCACGATGAGCGTTTCATACAGACGGGGGTCGCGTGTCATTTCGAAATCTTCTGTGAAAAACGGGTGGGCGCGGTGTTCGGGGTTGTCCCAGCTGAAGTCGCTGCCGTCTCTCATGGGAAACATGTCGCAATACCACATAGTCGGGTCGCCCGTACCGTAACGGGTTTGGGTGACGTTATAGGCGTTCAAGTCCCATTTGATGTAACGGTGGCTGCTAATCAGCGTCTCGTGGTTGTAACGGTCGAAGTAACCGGAGCAGAAACTCTTGCGGGGGTCTCCGTTGTCTACCAATTTGTAGACGTTGCCGTTTCGGGCATTCTCGCGGAGGAATTCCAATCCAGCATTCAGCGCGTCCTGCCAACGGCTTTGTTGGTAGTCGCCCCACCAAACGTTGTGGTTTTGTGCGGCTTCTCCGTCTTTGAAAGGTTGGGCACTGTTGAACAACGGGCTGGCGGCGAACGTCAGCAGGCGCGACTTCAATGCCAATGCGCCGGCCTTTGTCATACGTCCGTCATCGTTGGCTTCCACATCCCAAGGCAGTCGGGAGGCGGCGTCGTCAATTAGTGCGGAAATGTTCTTTACGGCTTCCTCGATGGTCATACGGGTCATCGTCATATCGTCTTCCGGCGTGTAGGCGTGGTCAATCCACGGCATACCTCCGAAGTTGCGGAAGATGTCTACGTTGTGGTAGGCGATGATCATTTGGGCTTCCCCTTTGCGGCGGTTTTTTTCTTCCTCGGTCATGTCGGGCACGCGGTCTACATTCTCAATGAAGATATATCCTTGACGCATGCCGTAGATGGCCGAGAATTTGCCGTCGGACCTGCCGTAATCCATCCGGTAGGCGGCTCCGTCGTAAGTAGCGGCAGTCAACTGTCCGCTGTGGTATAGCGAGCCACCACTCTTGCGGAAAGTACCCAAGTCGGTGATACTCTCCAACGAGCCCCAATTCAGGCGTCCGTTAATGGGGGTGTGGTCAGGCAGAGAGTGGTACACCTGTGCCAATTGCTGTTCGGCATAAATTTTGTTTCCAAAGACGGAGTCCATGTTCATTTCGTCGCTTAACGGTTTTTCCAGAAAAGCGTTTCCGAACTTGATATCGTCGCATCCCGCTCCCACGCACAACAAGGAAATCAAAGCGAGACCTTTTATTATCTTTTTCATATTCAATAAAGTTTAGAAAGTGATGTTTACACCTAAGTTATATATACGGGTCACGGGATACTTGGTGTTTTGCCAACCGATGACGAACTCCGGATCCATCAGGTCGAACGGACTGATGCAAAGGAGGTTGTAACCGGTGAGCTTGATGCCCAATTGCGTGATGCCCAATTTTTTCAATGCCGGACGGTTGTTGAAATTGTAGCCGACAGAAACGTCTTTCAGCTTGACATACGATCCATCTACAATCCACATGTCCGAATCGTATGCATTGTAGTCTTGGCTGGTCTTCGAGAAACGGGGATATTTGGCCGTCGCGGCTGTCTCCGGAGTCCAGCGGCCGTCTACTTGGTATTGCATCAAGCCACGGCTTTCACCCATGAACGGTTCACGGAACATACTGGTCAACGAAACGGAACGTTGGGCGGCTCCTGTCCAGTTCATGGAGAGGAAAAAGCCTTTGTATTCGGCGCTCAGGTTCAAACCGAACGTATAGTTCGGGCGAGTCGGATAACCCACCTGGCACTGGTCATCGGAATCAATCACATTGTCGCCATTCAAATCCTTGTATTTCAAGTCGCCCGCATGTACAGGTACCAAAGGCTTGGGAAGCCCCTCTTTCAAGATGCCGCTCTTTTCGTCTTCCGCGCTTGCAAAGTCGTCGTAACTGTAAAAGCCGTCTACTACATAGCCAAATTGGGCGCCTACTTCGCGACCGGTACGCCACAGGTAGGGTTCGTTCGGTTCTACTTCGTCTTGGAAGATAATCTTGTTCTTCGAGTACGATACGTTGGCGTTGATGTTGTAGTGGAAGTCATCGCCGATGCGGTCGTTCCAAGTTATTTCTATTTCATAACCTTGGTTCTTAACCTTACCCATATTCACCACCGGGAGCAGGCTGGCACTGAGGGATGTCAGCAACGGGATGGTCTTACGTGAAATCAAGATGTCTTTACGGTCTTCACGGAAATACTCAGCGGTCACTTTCAGCCGGTTGTCCAAGAAGTTCATGTCCAGACCGTAGTTCTGCTTCAAGGCCGTTTCCCATGTAACGTTTCTGTTACCCAAGCGCTGCTCGACGGCACCATTCCACCAAGCGTTGTTTTCAAAACCGAAGTTGTAACCCCATTTTTCTTCTTTCCAACTGCCACCTTCGTTTTGTTTCAAGTTCACATTGTAGCTGTCCGGCAAGTACAGGTAGCGGTTGTTGCTCATGTTGTCGTTACCAACTAAGCCCAAACTACCACGGATTTTCAGGAATTCGAATACTTGTTGGTTCTTCATAAAAGGTTCTTCCGTAACCACCCAACCCAATGATACGGCGGGGAAAGTACCGAAGCGTTTGTCCGGCGCAAAGTTCTCGGAACCGTTGTAACCGATGTTGAACTCGGCCAAGTAGCGTGACTTGTAGTCGTACGTGACGCGTCCTACCAACCCGACGTATGCGGTAGGCAAGTAAGGCAACTGCGACGGATAGTATTTCTTGCTTTGGTTGTACAGCAAAAGGGCACTGACGTTGTGTGCGCCGAACTTACGCGCATAGCGGAGACTGAACTCCATGTACCAGTCGCGGCTGCGGCCGGTGCTTTCGCTAAAGCCGGGCTTGGAGTTGGTACCACTGATGCGGTAAACCACGTTTTCGTTGAAACCGGGGTCTCCGGGAAGCAAACCGGAACCGTCCACTTCACTTTCAAAATAAGGTGTCCAAGTCTCGATGTTGCCGGTGCGTGTCTTTGTATAGGTATATCCGGTGTTATAGGCGGCCTTTGCCTCCACGGACAAACCTTTGGTTATCATGTCCAGTTTCTGCACCAAGTGCAAATCGAGGTTCATAGTATTGTTCAAGATGTTTTTCCCGCCTTTTCCATAAATGTCGGTGAACGGGTTGACATACATTACATTTTGGAAGCGGGATGCCGAAGTCATAGCTTGTCCGTTTACCAAACCGGGGCTGGCAAAAGGTTGTGAGATGGAGAGGTTCTCCCAGAAACGGCTACTGTTCGGTTCCCTGCGGTCGCCTACCACGCCACCGATACCCAGCTTCAAGGTGGTGGACTTGCTGATTTCGTAGTCTAAGTTGGTTCGGTAGTTGTAACGGTTGTACTTGTAACCGTAACCTTGGCCGAAGTCCTTCATCAAACCATCCTGATAGAGGTAACCCACCGATATGAAGTAACGCATACGGTCAGTACCTCCGGAGATGTTCAAGTTGTGCTGTGTCTGTACGGCGGCATCTTTCACCATATAGTCGTACCAGTCGATGTCCGGATAAACAATGGGTTGGTCGTGCAGGCGGAAACGGTCCAAAGCATATTGATCGAAAACGGCTTCGCCGCCATCGTTAAGTTGGCGTTCGTTGTACATCGTGGCGTAGGTGTACGCATCAGCCAAGTCAACCCAGTTGGCCACTTGCTGGATACCTACTGAAGAACTGAGTGAAATCTTAGTCTTTCCTTCTTCACCACGGCGGGTGGTTACCAAAATAACGCCGTTTGCACCGCGCACACCGAATACGGCTGTCGCCGAAGCGTCTTTCAATACGGAGATGTTTTCAATTTCGTTCGGGTCCATTTGGAAGAAAGAGCGTTCCACGCCGTCCACCAAAATCAGCGGGGAAGCACCGCCTTCGGTCAACGAACCGACACCACGGACGAAGATTTTCGGGTCCTCAGCACCCGGCTGTCCGGAACTTTGTACGGAAGATAAACCGGTAATCTTACCTGCCAACGAGTTGGCTACGCTGGCATTGGGTGAAACAAGCAATTCTTCTGTGTCCACCGAGGAAATGGCACCCGTCAGCGTTTCTTTCTTCTGCACACCGTAGGCCACAATCTGTACTTCGTCCAGCATTTCGGAAGATTCATTCAGCGTTACCCTGATGCTCGTTTTTCCGTTCAAAGCGATTTCTTCCGTATCATATCCTATATAAGAAATGATAAGCACGGCTTTACTGACGTCCGCCACTTGGATGGAGAATTTACCGTCAATACTGGTAATGACGCCGGTTTGAGTGTCTTTCACGCGGACGGTTGCGCCTACAGCCGGTTCTCCGGAAGTATCCGTCACCGTTCCATTTACTACATGTTGCTGCCCGAATGCCATAAGCGTCATACTTAGCACCAGCAGGAACACACCGACTCGCCGCTTGGCAAGTCGGCACAAATCTTTTAATTTGTTTGTCATGGCATGTAAATACATAATATATTAATTTTAAAAAGTATTATCAAGCGCAAATATATGAAAACCGCATTTTAAAAAAAGGCAAAGACGATACAAAATAGGGGTCCGATTTGTCCACGACGGGCACTAAACGCACTTTTGTACGCAGAACACCCTCAAATGTACTACGGAGCCCCCTGCCCGATTCCTTAAATAAACTTCCGAAAAAGGATAGACACTTGAAATTTCACCCGAAAGCAAGTTTTCTGGAAGGAACAACGGGCGGTTTCACACACTCTTTCGGATTCGGACGGAGGTTTACGCTTTGTTCCTTGTGAAGTTTCACAGCATTCATCTAATAATCAGCGGATTATTGTGAAAGATGGTTTGCGGACGGGGATGGCGTGAGGCAGGATGTGAGACATCTGTGAAAGATGTATCTTTCACAAGATTACGCTTATAATCAGCAAGTTGAAACGCGGTGAAAGCGTGAAGGCTTCGCCGGAAAAAAGGATAGTAAAGACCCTCTTTAGCCAACCATAGATTTGCGTGTCCTAAAACATAGGCTTCCGTGTCCTACAACAGTGGTTCATACTTGACAAAACACAGGGACATTTAATGGGAAACACCGTATCATTTAATGAGAAGCACCGTATCATTTAATGGGAAGCACCGTAACATTTAATGGCGGAACCAGCCTGGTCACTATACAATTATTTATGGAACAATGGGACGTAAATACAGATAAAATTCCTATCTTTGGCGATAAATAGTATTTTAGACCTTCTTATATTTAATATTTATGATAAGACTCATCAAAAGAATCCGGATAATCACTATGACCTTCCTTTGCGCCACCATGCCAGTAGCCGCAATGAACCAAGCCCCGCAATTCCGGCATTATATGATGAAAAACGGATTGCCAAGCAACATCGTCCATGCCATATACCAAGATGAACGGGATTTTATCTGGATGGGAACAGACAACGGTGTCAGCCTGTTTAACGGCACGGAGTTCAGAAACTTCCAGTTTGAATTCGAACGCCCAAACGGGCAGAAGGACAAGCGCGTGTACGAAATAAACGGCGACGGCAAAGGAACCGTCTACTTCAGAACGGACAATGGCCTGTTCTCCTACAGCCTTCATCAAGACTCATTTAAAATGGTATATCCTAAATCCATGTGCTTCTCGTACGCCAACGGCCGGCTGCTCATGGGTGAGAATGGACGCAACTTGTATTGCCATGAGAACGACAGTACCCGGCTGCTGTACCGGCTTCCGGATGAATGTGCCATTACTTCCTTGCGCCAACAGGGCGACAGCATCCTGATAGGCACTACGAGGAAAGGCCTTTATTTGTTGAAAGACGGAAAAGAACTCTCTCACCTCATCCCCGAAGGAGCTGTGTGCGACCTGCTTAGGGACTCGTCCGGACGTTACTGGATAGGCTTCAACGACGGACATGGACTCTATTTGCTCGAAAACGGGAAACTGGAAAACTTCCGGCATCGCCCCGGTGACCCGTCTTCGCTCAGCTCAGACCGCGTACAGTCGTTGTGCGAGGATGCGGAAGGCAATATTTGGATAGGTACTTTCAACGGGCTGAACAAACTGGATGTGTCCACTAAGAAATTTTCAAGTTACTATAAATCATTCTACGGCCTGACTTCTTCTTCCATCCACAGCCTGCTGTGCGACCGCCAAGGCACGATATGGGCGGGCACCTATTACGGCGGGGTGAATTATTTCAATCCAGCCGCGCAGGTATATTATAAATATGGTGTCTCTCCTTACGAGAAAGAAGGGCTGAGCGGTCCCGTAGTAGGCTCTATCGTGGAAGACAAGAACCGGCATCTGTGGATAGGCATCGACGGGGACGGGCTTTGCCGACTGGACCTGCGTACACGAACTTTTAAATGGTATAAGCATTCAGACCGAGTCAACAGCCTCTCGCACAACAATGTCAAGAGTATCTGTTACGATGACACCAACGATGTATTGTGGATCGGGACCCATTTGGGCGGATTGAACAAGCTGGACCTGAAGACAGGACGCTTCAGGACATACCGCCACCGGGAAAGCGACCCACACTCTTTGCCATCGGACATCGTGGAGGTTATCGAACTGTACAATGACAAGCTGGTATTGGCCACAAAAGCCGGCTTGACCTTGTTCGATCCGGCTACCGGCACATGCCGTCCGCTAACGGACGACGAGGAGGATAGGAGAAAAAGCTTGTACGTCAAAGACCTGGAACTGGATGGAAAGGGACATTTGTGGTATACCCGGCTCCAAAGCGGTGTATGCAGGTATGATTTCGCAAACGGGAAAGTGACGTATTACCAACACAACCCGACGAATCCGAACAGCCTCAGCGATAATAACGTAAACCAGATTTTCAAAGACAGTAAAGGAAATATATGGTTCGCCATGGACGAAACCGGACTGGATGTCTACGAACAAGGGGAAGACTGTTTCAGGAACTTCAACCGTAAGCAAAACGGATTGATAAGCAATACGGTATATGCTGTTTGCGAATTGTCTCCAGACTCTCTGTTGATTACCACCGACAAGGGCCTGTCCGTGTTTGATGTATCTTCCGGACATTTTACCAATTACCAGTCGAGGCAAGCCTTTCCGCGGTTTCCTATCAACAAGAAATCACTGTTCAAAGCCGGCAACGGGGAGGTCTTCGTCGGAGGGATGGAAGGTATGCTTTCTTTTTTCCCTGACGAAATGGAACGCCGTTCCATTTCTTACCGTATTTTCCCTTACCGACTGACTGTAAACGGCACAGAGATAAATAAGGGAGACAGTACCCGCATACTGACGGAAGAACTGACCTATGTCCGCCAAATCGTTTTGCCTCCCTCGTGTACAACCTTTACGCTGAACTATACGTCTACCGATTACCTGTCGCCATGCCCCAACAAATTGTCCTACAGGCTGAAAGGATTTTCGGATACATGGATGGACATGCAGGGAAATAACTCCGTGACTTTCACGAACTTGCCACCGGGCAAGTACGAATTGACCGTGAAAGCCCCAAACACGCCGGAAGGGCTTGTGCCCCACAGCCGGCTGTACATCCTGATACAGCCGCCCTTCTGGCGGACGGAATGGGCGTATGTGTGCTACCTGTTGGTCGCAGGCACTGCCGTGTGGTATGTGGTGCGATCCTACAAACGGCGTGTCAAGTTGCAAGAATCCTTAAAGTATGAGCAAAAGCATGCGGAGGACATTGAGCAGATGAACCAAGCGAAGCTACGTTTCTTTATAAACATCTCGCACGAATTCCGCACCCCATTGACTGTCATCATCACCCAAGTGGAGACCTTGTTGCAGTCGGGCATCAAAGACGCCGCTATCTACCGCTCCGTCAACCGGGTCTATAAAAGTTGTCTGATGTTACGGAACCTGATAACAGAACTTTTGGACTTCCGGAAAATAGAGCAGGGAGGACTCCGTCTGAAGGCAGGCAAGCACAATCTGGTAAATGAGGTATATAACTGTTACCGGTTCTACCAAGATTACGCGGCTGAGAAACACATCGCCTACAAGTTTCAGAAAAGCGCGGACGAAATCGATGTGTGGTATGATGCGAAGCAACTTCCGAAGGTTATAAACAATTTGTTGTCCAACGCCTTGAAATTCGTCATCGAAGGGGGGGGGGCGGACAGAAAAGTGTCCATTCTCGTGAAAAAGCAGGAACATGAAGCCATCATCGAAGTCATAGACAACGGTGTCGGCATCCGCAAGGAAGACCTTCCGCATATTTACCAACGCTTTTACCAAGCAGATTCCGCATCGGAACGCGAAGGTACAGGCATCGGACTGTCGTTGGCAAAAAGCATCATAGACCTGCATCAGGGAACCATCGAAGTACATAGTGAACCGGGGGTGGAAACCATCTTCAGCGTACACCTCAAGTTGGGGAACGAACACTTCAAACCGGAAGAACTTATCACGACTGAAGCACGAACGGAGGAAAAAGGCTACAGTCAGGAGCACACGCCGGAAATAGAAAGTATGGAAGCAGAAGCCGGCAGCGAAGTTGGGACGCAAGTCCTTCCCATGGGAAGTGATGAAACAGACATCCCGCGTAACCGAGTCCTGATTGTAGAAGATGACGAACTGCTACGCAATACATTGGCAGAACTGTTCCAACCTCATTTCCGGGTATCAATGGCTGGAAACGGGCAAGAAGGATGGGAGAAGGTACAGCAAGAGAAGCCGGCCTGTGTAGTGAGCGACATCGTTATGCCGGGCATGTCAGGCACAGAATTGTGCAAAGCCATCAAGCAAGAGCCATCCCTTTGCCATATACCGGTAGTGCTGTTAACCGCCAAGACAGAACGCAAGTATCAATTGGAAGGACTCAAGACTGGAGCCGACGACTATATAGAGAAACCTTTCGACGCGGAACTGCTGCTTTCACGCTGCAACAACCTGATAAACAACCGCATCCTTATACAAGAGAAATTCACCGGACAATCAGTGGCAGAATCTTGTAAGGTGATGGCTACCAACATCATGGATCAAAAATTCATGGACAAGGCAGCCAAGACTGTCGGCGACCATTTGTACACCACCGGGTTCAGCACGGACGATTTTGCCCGTGAGATGGGAGTGTCGCGCACGAAACTATTTACCAAACTGAAAGAGATTACGGGGGAAACGCCCGCAGATTTCATACAGTCCTTGCGCCTGAACGCGGCGGCAAAGATGCTTAGAGAGAATTTCGATTTGAATATCAGTGAGATTTCGGACCGCTTGGGTTTCAGTTCTCCCAAGCATTTCCGAAAACGCTTTAAGGAGAAGTTCCAACAAACTCCCCAAGATTTCCGCAAGGGTATGTCGGAATCCCATGAAGAAGAAGACAATAGGGACAACGCTTAAAAACGTGGAGATACGGAAACGGACGGAGATTGGCAAATAGCCATATCTCCCCCATTCCATCTTCCCCGATTAAAGACTTTGCAGATAACGCTCTACCTCAATGGCGGCCATGCATCCACTTGCCGCTGCGGTAATCGCCTGACGATAATGCGGATCGGCCACATCGCCCGCTGCAAACACGCCCGGAAGTTTGGTGCGCGGCGTACCCGGTTCTGTCAGAATATAGCCCGTCTCATCCGTATCCAAATAGGGCTTAAATATATCTGAATTTGGTTTATGACCAATAGCCAAGAAGAAACCGTCAACAGGCAAGTCATAGCGTCGCTCGTCCGCCTCACCCATACGTTTTACCAAATGTACGCCCTCTACACCGTCTTCGCCATACAAGCCTACAGCGTTGTGCTCGAAAAGCACTTCAATTTTTTCATTATTCATCACGCGTTCCTGCATCACTTTGGAGGCACGTAAGTAAGGCTTACGCACAATGAGGTAAACCTTGCTGGCAAGTCCGGCCAAGTATATAGCCTCTTCACAAGCCGTATCTCCGCCACCTACCACAGCTACAGTTTTTTTACGATAGAAAAAGCCATCGCACGTGGCACACGCGCTGACTCCCATGCCGGCATATTTCTTTTCATCATCCAAACCTAAGTATTTGGCTGTAGCGCCTGTAGCGATAATAAGCGTTTGGGCTTCAATCTCCTTTTCATCATCAATGGTGATGGTGTAAGGTTGCTTGCTCAGATCGGCTTTGGTAGCTACTCCATAACGGATATCCGCTCCAAATCGTTCAGCCTGCTTGCGCAGGTCTTCCATCAGTTCGGGGCCTCCGATGCCTTGCGGATAGCCGGGGAAGTTCTCAACGTCTGTAGTAGTGGTGAGCTGTCCGCCCGGTTGCAGCCCGGCGTAAATAACGGGAGACAGATTGGCGCGTCCGGCATAAATGGCCGCCGTATATCCGGCTGGACCGGAACCTATAATCAGGCATTTCACTTGTTCTTTTTCCATATTGTTTGCTTATTTTATAAAAATGTATTCCGTTATCTCAAATCGATGACTTCGGCGGTAGGATAGTCTTTCTTGTTGAACGTAAACATGGCATCCGGATAATTCTCGCCTTCCGCATCGTAGGAAGTGATTTTAATGACAATATCTTCCGCTCTGTCTTTTCTGCGCATCCGTATCTCCATAGGACGTAATTCTACATGTTCCACGTAGAGTTGGATGCGTTGCCATTCCTGATTCGGGTCTGTAGTGGTCATGACTATTACGGAAGCCCGTTTACCGCTCGATTCGAGCTGCAATGCATACCCTTGCCGATAAAGCCTCAGCCATGCGAAAGGATTAAGCGTCTGTAATTCTTCGGGAGTCGGTTCTGAGATGTTTACTTCATCATTCGCCTCCAAGTAGGTCCACTGGGTATGCCCGTCAAACCAAGTGGTCATACCCGGCGACTTGAGGAGGAACTTCTCGCCTTTCAACTGGATTCGTCCGTATGAATACGCTCCCTCCGGCCGGATTGAATATATAATCGACACACCATTGGAATGTTCGAACTTCTCAACTATCCGGTCCAACAGGACTTTTGCCTCGTTTTTCTGTGCCGCGACAGGTAATAATCCCACCAAAAGCATCAGGACAATAAACAGATTCCTTACTCTCATATACTACTGGGTGCTTTTATAATGTTTTCAAGAAATCTTCCAACGATACAATATCCGCAAAGTAAACATCACGCGGCTTACTTCCTTGGGCAGGCCCCACCACACCAGCTTTCTCCAGTTGGTCCATGAGACGTCCCGCACGATTATAACCGATGGAGAACTTGCGCTGTATGAGCGAGGTAGAACCTTGCTGATGGGTCACAATCAGCCGTGCCGCATCCTCAAAAAGCGGATCCTTGCGTCCTAAGTCTACATCAGCCAAATCGCTACCCCCGTTTTCGTCCACATATTCGGGCAGATAGAAAGCCGTAGGATACCCTTGCTGGCGGGCGATATACTTGGTGATTTCCACCACCTCAGGTGTGTCAATGAAAGCACATTGCACACGCACCGGGTCGGCTCCTTGCAGGAAGAGCATATCGCCCTTTCCTATCAATTGATTAGCACCCGGACGGTCGAGAATGGTACGCGAATCCACCATGGCGGACACACGGAAAGCAATACGTGCCGGGAAGTTGGCTTTGATTGTACCCGTGATGATATTCGTGGTAGGCCGTTGGGTGGCAATAACCATGTGTATGCCCACAGCACGCGCCAACTGAGCGATGCGCGCAATGGGAAGCTCCACATCCTTTCCTGCAGTCATGATGAGGTCGCCAAACTCATCGATAACCACCACGATGTAAGGCATATAGCGGTGTCCTTTCTCCGGATTGAGTTGGCGGTTGATGAATTTCTCGTTATATTCCTTGACGTTGCGCACGTGGGCGGCTTTCAGAAGGTCATAACGGGTATCCATCTCTACGCAGAGTGAATTGAGCGTCTGCACCACCTTTGTCACGTCAGTGATGATGGGCTCAGCCTCATCGGGCAGCTTAGCCAAGAAATGGTGCTCAATGACCGAGTAAATGCTGAACTCCACCTTCTTTGGATCTACCAGCACAAACTTTAACTCAGAAGGATGCTTCTTGTAAAGCAAGGAGGTGATGATGGCATTTAAGCCCACTGATTTACCTTGTCCTGTAGCTCCGGCCACAAGGATATGGGGCATTTTTGCCAGATCTACCATGAATACCTCGTTCGTAATGGTCTTTCCCAAGGCGATGGGCAGGTCGTACGTGGATTCCTGAAACTTCTTGCTCCCGATGATGCTCTGTCCTGATACGATTTTAGGTTTCTCGTTAGGAACTTCGATTCCGATAGTCCCTTTACCGGGAATGGGAGCAATGATACGGATGCCTAATGCAGAAAGGTTCAATGCGATATCATCCTCCAATCCTCGAATCTTCGAGATACGCACACCTTGTTCGGGAGTGATTTCATACAACGTCACCGTAGGACCCACGGTTGCCTTGATGGAACTTATCTCAATGCCAAAACTCCGCAAAGTGTTGACAATCTTATCTTTCTTTTCGTTCAGTTCATCCATGCCCACATTGGGTCCATTGTCATCGTAATGCTTCATCAAGTCCAGCGTGGGAAAATGGTAGTTCTCCAGGTCCAAACGCGGATTATAAGGCTCCAACTCTTTCGCATGGTATTCCTCATCCTCGTTCGCCTCTACCTGAAAAGACGGCTCGGAGGCTTGTACAGACTGCTCTACAGATTCTGATTCCGGTATCTCCACGGTCATATCAACATCGTCCAACGGACGTTCGGTTCCGGCCGTGCGTGTGTCGTTCCATTCCAACGAAATGCTATTGTCCGTATTATCTTCCTCCCTTTCGATTTCGTCCTTGTCTGTATCCTTTTCTTTCACGGAAGCTGTCTCTTCTGGTTGGGGAGGAACTTCCGGTGAACAATTTTGTTCTGATTCTGAGGTATTATTAAATTCAGATTTATTTTTCTTTAAAAATTTGAGCGCAAAAATACCCCGTAACCATACCACCGTACGTGTACTCAAATAGATAAAGAAACATATGGCTGTAACCAACAACAACATCCAAACACCCGGCGCACCAATCTGTGACTCCAACCATCGGCTCACATTATAACCATGCATACCCCCCCAATAGATAAATGAATCGGCATAGAGCGGAGCGAAGGCAAATCCAAAGAACACACTGAACCAAATAAGCAGCAACGAGCACCCTACAAACCAACGCCAAAGACGTACCTGACGCACTTTCATCAATTTAAGCCCCGCCATAGCGAGGAATATCAAAATGAAGAACGAAGCCAAGCCGAAGCAATCATTTATCAAATAGTTGGCCAGTTGCGCTCCGCGTGAACCTGCATAATTTCTTACACCGTTGTCTACCGAGACGAGGTCGCCCACGTTTCCCGAATCAAGGATGCTTTGATCAGCCGCCCCGGTGAAGAAAAATGACACGAAAGCCAATAACAAATACACGGAAAAGAGCACAGACACAAGCCCTACAATAAAAGAAGCGGTTTCGTTATATAGCGCAGATTTCACTCTGGCAATCAACGAAGGATGATGCTGCGCATGATTATCTTTAGTTCTTTCTTTCTTCATTTTCATTCATCTATATGATTCTTCAAAACTCACTCGTGAAATGGAACTTGATGTGCTTGAAGTCCATCTGCGCCATCTGCAGCACATAATTAGAGTCGGCTAAAAAAACATCGCGCCCTTCACGGTCTTTGGCCATATATTGATACTTGCGTTTTTTGAAGGCTTCCAATTCGGCCAAATCATCGCCCTCTATCCAACACGCTTTATAGAGGCTGACCGGCTCCCACCGACATTTGGCGTTGTACTCGTGCTCCAGACGATACTGAATAACCTCAAACTGAAGTTGCCCCACGGTACCGATAATCTTACGCCCGTTGAACTGGTTGACGAAGAGCTGCGCCACACCTTCATCCATCAACTGGTCAATACCCTTGGCCAATTGCTTCTGCTTCATGGGGTCGGCATTCTCGATGTACTTGAACATCTCCGGCGAGAAGCTGGGCAGGCCGCGGAAGTGCAGGTGTTCGCCCTCGGTCAGCGTGTCGCCAATCTTGAACGTGCCGTTGTCAGGCAGGCCAATGATGTCGCCCGCCCAAGCCTCGTCCACGGTGGTCTTGCGCTGCGCCATGAACTGAGTGGGGCTGGAGAAGCGCATGGTCTTGTCGTGGCGCACGTGATAATAGGGTACGTTGCGTGAGAATTTGCCGGAGCAGACCTTGCAGAAGGCGATGCACGAACGGTGGTTGGGGTCGATGTTCGCCGTAATCTTGAAGATGAAGCCGGTGAACTTCGCCTCGTCAGGCATCACTGTGCGCTCTTCCGCCTTTACGGGACGGGGCGACGGGGCTATCTCGACAAAGGTGTTCAAGAGTTCCTCTACGCCGAAATTGTTCAGGGCCGAGCCGAAGAATACGGGGGCCGTCTCGCCCTTCAGGTACTCGTCTACGTTGAACTCCGGATAGACGCCTTCTATCAGTTCCAGTTCACCACGGAGCTTGTCAGCCAGGTCATGCCCGATGCGGTTGTCCAGTTCCTCGGTCGTGATGTCCACTTCCACCTTCTCGGTCACCACCTGCTTGCTGGGCTGGAAGAGGTTGAGGTTGTGCTCGTAGAGGTTGTACACGCCTTTGAAGCGCGGGCCGCTCTCGATGGGCCACGTCAGGGGGCGAACCTGGATGACCAATTCTTCCTCCAACTCATCCATCAGGTCGAAGGGGTCTTTCGCCTCGCGGTCCATCTTGTTGACAAAGATAATGACAGGTGTGTTCCTCATGCGGCACACTTCCATCAGTTTGCGTGTCTGCGTCTCCACACCCTTGGCTCCGTCCACCACAATGATAACACTATCCACGGCGGTCAAGGTGCGATAGGTGTCCTCCGCGAAATCTTGGTGACCGGGCGTATCGAGGATATTCACTTTGTAATCCTTGTAATCGAATTCCATAACGGAAGTCGTGACTGAGATACCACGCTGTTTCTCAATGTCCATCCAGTCGCTCGTGGCGGTTTTCTTTATCTTGTTGCTCTTCACCGCCCCGGCCACTTGTATCTGTCCACCGAAAAGGAGGAATTTCTCGGTCAATGATGTCTTACCCGCATCCGGGTGTGCCACAATGGCAAAGGTTCGTCTTCTTTCTATTTCCGGGTTTGTTGCCATATTTATTTTATAACGCTAATTTCTGAATGCAAGTTTTGAGAGAGGTTTCCCAATGCGGTATCTCGATGCCATACGTCAGCTTTATCTTCGTCTTGTCCAGCACAGAGTAGTGCGGACGGGACGCCTTGGCGGGATATTCATCCGTGTGCAGGGGGCTGACCTTGCAAGTGCGAATGCCCGCTAACCGATGGATGGCCAAAGTGAAATCATACCACGAACAAACGCCTTCATCACTAAAATGATAGATTCCCGGACGGATGCCTCGCTCGATAGCCTCGAAGATGGCACGGGCCAAGTCGGCGGCATAGGTAGGCGTACCTATCTGGTCGAACACTACCCCCAACGTTTCACGCTCACGCCCTAACCGAATCATCGTCTTCACGAAATTATTTCCGAAGATAGAGTAGAGCCAAGCTGTACGGATAATCATGGTGCGGACACATTTAGCCATGACCGCCTGCTCACCAGCCAGCTTGGTACGCCCATAAACAGAATTCGGACAGGTGGGCACATCTTCAGTATAAGGAATATATGCCGTACCATCGAACACATAATCCGTAGAGATTTGTATCAATGCAGCCCCACATGCCTCGGCGGCTTCAGCCAGGTATCCGGGGGCAATGTGATTCAACTTATCACAGAGTTCAACATTGTCCTCCGCCTTATCTACGGCAGTATAAGCGGCACAATTCACTATTACATCTATACGATTATCCTTCACGAAAGCCTTTACGCCCTCAGCGTCACAAATGTCCAGTTCCTCCACATCGGTGAAAAAACAGGTGTGCATGGGATAATCGGCGGAAGCTACCCGCATCTCATTACCAAGTTGACCATTGGCACCGGTTATTAAAATGTTCATATCAATCTTCTAATTTTAGTTCTCCTTTTCTGTCTTTTTCGTAATAATTGGCCAGCATCGAGAGGAAACCGCTGACGGCTTCCATAGCCTTGGCTGTGCCTGGGCTCACTTCCTTCTTCTGAAGGCGAAGCAACAACACGCCATACAAAGCCTCGAAACAGGTTTCCAATTCCGGCTCGTCCTTGTGCCCGTTGCGCTGGCGAAGCTCCACGATGAAGGGCAATGCCTTGAAATAGGCCGCATTATAGAAGGGATACTTGGTAGAAGCCAGTAAAGCCCCATGCAGTTCGGTCAAGTTCAGTATCACATTACAGTTAATTTGCAAATGCCCCTTTTCCGTCACTCCCTCGGCACGCATCATGTCGCAGAGGTTTCCGTACCATTTCTCCAGTGCCGGACGTTCATCTTCGGGAAACCGGTTAATCACATTCGCCTCCAACTTGTCAATGTCACATCCGTTAGCACGTATCAAGTCCTCTACCTGCCACATGTATATCAGGTATTCGGCTATATTTTTCTCCTTCAATGCTTGAGCTATTCTCATATCCTATTAATATAAAGACTCCCCCATCAACGTAAACGCCAATCCTAATATCGATACAATCACCACCACGCTCCCAATGATACGGTTCAGCATCCAAATACCCCGCAAATTGAATTGAGAGCGGACTTTATTGACAAAATACGTAATGCCGAACCACCAGGACAAGGCACCTAAGATGATAGACAGGTAACCCAACACCGTCTCGCTTACCAAAGCCCCGCCCCCCGCAAACGAGAAGCGGGCGAACAAACCTATAAACAAAAAGATGATGAGCGGATTGGAGAGGGTGACGAAAAACGCCGTGATGAAATTGTGCAGATACGTCCCCTTGTTACCCGAAGGCGGGCGAAGAGACTTTACCGGATTACTCCGGAAGGTATAGACACCAAACGCCAGCAGCATGACACTACCTATCAGTTGCAGGTAAAATATATTCTTATTGACATAGTCGAACACGAAACTCATACCGTAGCCCGTAAGCAATGCATAACAGATGTCGCTCAAAGCGGCCCCAATGCCCGTCACAAAGCCATACCACCGGCCTTTGTTCAACGTGCGTTGGATGCAAAGCACACCTACCGGACCCAACGGAGCCGACACAATGACACCGATAATGAATCCCTTCCACAATATATTAATAATAGTCTCTAATTGTATCATGGGCGCAAAGATACAAAAAACATACGATGTATCGTTCTAAATAACCATGTTTTACTTTAGTTCACCACCACGTTTGAAGCGGAAGAATCCAGCGGTTTTGTGGAATTTCGGGGCAGTCAGAAAAGTCGGTTGCGAGAAATGCACGAACCTTTATGCCCCGACACATATAACTGACTTCTTTGCACGATTACTAATCGTACAGCGTGACGATTACTAATCGTATAGGTGGACGATTACTAATCGTACAGATGGAGGATTACTAATCGTACAGATGGAGGATTACTAATCGTATAACCGGCCAAGCTATATGCAACCGGATATTCAGACTAACCGAAGTAACCGGATATTCAGACCGATCCGAAAATACGAGGCATAACATTGGGATATTGGTCACAAAAAAACCGGCTACTCGGAATGAGCGCCGGTTCTTCCAAATCTATTATTTAAAGCTGCTTACAATTATTCTTCAGCCACCACTTCAAAAGGAATCTCTACAGAAACTTCCTTGTGGAGTTTTACGATAGCCGTATAATGGCCCACTTCTTTTACACTGTCTTTAACTACAATGAGCTTGCGGTCGATGTTGTGACCCAACTTAGCCAACTCGTCAGCTATTTGGATGTTGCCCACTGAACCAAAGATAGTACCCGTAGAGCTCACCTTGGTAGCAATAGTCAACGATACACCCTCCAACTTGGCAGCCAATTCCTCAGCGTCTTTCTTAATCTTCTCCAACTTGTGAGCGCGTTGCTTCAACTCTTCAGCCAGCATCTTCTTGGCAGAGGGTGACGCGATAACGGCTTTACCTGTCGGGATGAGGTAGTTACGGCCATAACCGGACTTTACATTTACAATGTCATTCTTGTAACCCAAATTGATTACATCTTCTTTCAATATAACTTCCATACTTACTCCTCCTCCTTATTATTTCATCAAGTCAGTTACATAAGGCAACAATGCCAAGTGACGGGCACGTTTAACAGCCTGAGCCACACGACGCTGATACTTCAAAGAAGTACCCGTGATACGACGCGGAAGAATCTTCCCCTGTTCGTTGAGGAACTTCTTCAGGAATTCGGGATCCTTATAGTCAATATACTTGATACCGCTCTTTTTGAAACGGCAATATTTTTTCTTCTTAACGTCTACTGAGGGCGGAGTTAAATATCTGATTTCTGATTGTACTTGTTGTGTCATGATTAATCCTCCTTTTTAGTTGATTTTAAACTTCTTCTCTTTGCGGCATACTCAGCGGCATACTTGTCTTGCTTGAAAGTCAAGAAGCGGATGACGCGTTCGTCACGGCGGAAGTTAACTTCCAGCTTTGCAATGACAGACGGCTCTGCATTGAACTCAATCAGCTGATAGAATCCTGTGGACTTTTTCTGAATAGGATAAGCCAACTTTCTCAGTCCCCAGTTTTCCTCATTTACAATCTCGGCACCTTCAGCGGTAAGGATGCCTTTGAATTTGTCTACCGCTTCCTTCATCTGAACATCAGACAAAACGGGAGTCAAAATGAAAACGGTTTCGTATTGATTCATACTCGTTTAATTAAAAAATTTAATTGGTTTTAATTTTTGCGGTGCAAAGGTAGGCTTTTTATTTTGAACTGCAAACATTTCGCCTTTATTTTTTCAATTGGCGATTGGGGGAGCTGAGAGATTGGAGAAATCGGTTAATCTAAACTCCATTTACCCTTCCAAGCGCCTGAACGGGGCAAAAATCCAAATAAATTCATTTATTAATAGATTTTTTGCACAAATTATTTCGCTTGTTAAAGAATTATGCTTTTCTTTGTGACTGAATTGTGAAGAATATAATAATCTATTAAAAATACACACAAATGAAAGGCTTATTAAAAAATTTGGGATTGATATTAATCTTTATCGGAGCGGTTATCCTTGTGGCCTGCTCGTTTACCGGCAATGTTAACAACAATACCATTTTAGGTATCTCCATTTTGATTATGATTATCGGCATGGTAGGTTATATCGCCATCAACAAGAGAATCACGGATTAATATCAAAAGGAATCAAAACACAAAAAGAGGACGGTCGTTCGCAAAGAGAACGAACCGTCCTTTTTATATAATATGGTGCAACGCGTGCATATTTCCGTCAACTTTCCGGTTCGGGCACAATAAGCTTGTATCCCTTACCATGGATGTTGATAATCTCAATAGAGTCGTCCTCCTTCAAGTGCTTGCGCAGTTTCGTGATATACACGTCCATGCTACGGGCGTTGAAGTAGTTATCGTCTATCCAAATGGTCTTCAGGGCAAAATCGCGCTGAAGGATTTCGTTGGCATGCGCACAAAGCAAGCCCAGCAGTTCAGATTCCTTCGTAGTAAGTTTCGTCTGCTTCTCCGCGGTAGAGAGAATCTGCTTTTGGGTGTCGAAAGTGAACTTGCCTATTTTATAGATGTTGCTTTCCTTGTTCTTCTTACCACGCACACGACGCAGGATCGCCTCAATTCTGAACACCAGTTCCTCCATGCTGAAAGGTTTGGTGATGTAGTCATCTGCTCCTATCTTGAAGCCTTCCAGGATATCCTCTTTCAATGTCTTGGCGGTCAGGAAGATGATGGGGATCTCGGCATTGGCGGCACGCACTTCCTGCGCCAGGGTGAAGCCGTCTTTCTTCGGCATCATCACGTCAAACACACACAAGTCATACTTGTTTTTCAAAAAAGCCTTGTAACCGGCCTCTCCGTCTGGATACAACTCTGCGGCATACCCTTTGGCCTGCAAATACTCGCGCAGGAGCATGCCCAGATTCTCATCGTCTTCACACAATAAAATACGCAATTTCTCGTCCATATCAATCAGTTTTTAAGTAAAGGTAATGCGATAATAAATTTGGTTCCTACGTTCGGCTCGCTCTCGGCACGGATGGTGCCCTTGTGGTCCGTGATGATTTTCTTCACATAGGCCAGGCCCAGACCGAAGCCTTTCACATCGTGCAGATTACCCGTATGCACGCGGTAGAATTTTTCGAATATTTTTTTCAAGTTTTCTTTCTTGATGCCGATGCCGTTGTCCTGCACGGATATCATGAACTTGCCCGGTTCGTTCCAAGTCTTCACCATCAGGCGCAAATCTACGTCAGGGCGTTTATACTTCACGGCGTTGTCCATGAGGTTGAATATCACGTTCGTCAGGTGCATCTCGTCGGCAAAGATGTCGGCGTCCGTAGCGTTCAGTTCGGAGTCGATGGTACCGTTGTAGCGCTCCACCTTCAGAGCGAAAGTGTGTATCACGCCCCGAATCAGTTCGTTTCCGTCCAATTCTTTGGGCTTAAGGGTAGCCTTCTGGCGGTCGAACATAGACATCTGCAGCACCTTCTCCACCTGGAAGCGCAGGCGCTTGGTCTCGTCGTTGATGACACCCGATATGTGCTGGAACATGGCAGGAGACTTGCCCACGGCGGGGTCGTTCAGCATTTGGGCGGCCAGCGAGATAGTGGATATGGGAGTCTTGAATTCGTGCGTCATGTTGTTGATAAAATCGTTCTTCATTTCCGTCAGCTTCTTTTGGCGGAATACGATGTAGATGGTGAAAATAAACGTGATGAGCAGCACCACGGTGAATATCAACGAGGGTATCATGAAACTAATCGAATCGAAGATATAGTCCTTCTTGCCCGGAAAGTGTACCTTCATGAGGCTCATCCGCGCGGGCGGGTCGTTCAGGAAAAGAGGCTGGGTGTACGAGCTTTCGCTTCCCTCGTCCGTATAATCCGGGCAACGGTAAACTTCGCGCCCATCAGAATCCACCACCTTGAAATGATAATCAAAATTTCCCAAACCGTTGTCTATCAAACCAGACTTGATGTACTGATCCAGATTCTTGAAGTTGACTCGCTTGTCCAATGGTTTGTCACTAGCGTGATACACCATGTCGAACACCACTTCTTCCACCAAACCGCGTTGGTACAAAAAACGGTTCTTCAACATATCGGCATACGAGCGGGCAGTTTGCGGGATAGTCTTGGCACCGTGCTTGCGCGAAATCATGGCACGCGGCAGGGGCGAAGGCTTGTTAGTAAACGTCTTCAGCTCTACGGATGAATGCAACGTGCCGTCGGGAGCTTTGAAAAGGAATTTACGGCTCTGCATGACATTACCTTCACTTCCCTGCGACCGAGCCCACGCTTCCTGCTCGGCTTCGGACAAGTCCTCGCGCAACCAACGGGCAACTTCGGCTGATTCCACATCTTTGGAAGCCGCCATAAGGGCGCGCTTCACGGACTCGTCGAACTGCTCGTTGCGCATCTTTACGATTTCCTCCATATAACTAATCTGCAGATAGAGCAGACTGAGGAACGAAAGACCCATAATAACACCTAATATCCAAATTGTAGATTTTTTCATACCGCAAAATTAACAGACCCTAATTAACATTCCTAATCGATTAACCTGTTTTAACGTGACACTTGACCGAATTAACCGAATCTGCTTTTTTAGGTTCCACCACACACATAAGTAAGGGCATAAGGCATAACCATTCGCAAAATTAATAAAAAATTAAATATCCCATTCACACTTCTCGCCTTTTATTGAGACTATTCTTAAAAAGAAGACCGCCCCATGTTAAAACGGAGCGGTCGTCTTTAACAATTATATAAAAAACAGATGAAAATGAAGCCGTTATTCTTGGTTTTGAGCTTCAAACTCCTTGATGAGCTTCTCTTGCACATCGCCCGGCACAAGTTCGTAGCTAGCAAACTTCATGATGAACGAAGCACGTCCGCCCGTCAACGAACTCAACGCAGTGGAGTAGGTCGACATTTCCTTCAGAGGCACTTTGGCTATCAGCTTCTCATACCCGGCCTCGCTGCTCATGCCCATAATCATGGCACGACGTCCTTGCAAGTCGCTCATGACATCGCCCATCTTGTCCGAAGGCACGAAGACTTCTACATCGTAAATCGGCTCCAGAATCTTGGGACCGGCATTGCGGAAGGCTTCGCTGAAAGCATTGCGTCCAGCCAGCATAAAGGAGATTTCATTGGAATCTACCGGGTGCATCTTACCATCGTAAACGATGACGCGCACATCGCGGGCATACGAACCGGTCAGCGGGCCTTGTTCCATGCGCGACATGACTCCCTTTAGGATGGCAGGCATGAAGCGCGCGTCGATAGCGCCGCCTACTACGCAGTTGACAAACACTAGCTTGCCGCCCCACTCTAACGGAATTTCTTCCATGCCCTTGACGTTCATCTTGAATTCTTGACCGTTGAATTTATAGGTATCCGGAGCGGGCATGCCTTCGTAATAAGGTTCTACAATGAGGTGTACCTCGCCAAACTGACCGGCTCCACCCGATTGTTTTTTATGACGATAATCGGCACGGGCGGCTTTGGTGATGGTCTCGCGATAGGGGATGCGCGGCTCATCGTACTTCACCATAATTTTCTCGTTGTTCTCCAAACGCCACTTCAGGGTGCGCAGGTGGAACTCTCCTTGTCCGTAAACTATCGTTTGGCGTAACTCCTTAGACTGGTCCACAATCCACGTGGGGTCTTCCTCGCGCATGCGGTTCAGCACGGCCATCATTTTCTCCGTCTCGCTCTCGTTGACGGCCTTGATGGCGCGCGAATACTTCGGATTAGGATACTTAATGAAGTTGAAGCGGTTTTCGGCTCCCTTGCCGTTCAGGGTGTTGCCCGTATGCACGTCTTTCAGTTTCACGGTACAACCGATGTCTCCGGCCACCATTTCCTCCACTTTGATACGATTAGCACCGGCGCAAGCGTATATTTGGGCGATGCGTTCCTTCGAGCCACGGTCGGCATTCGTAAAGTCATCGCCTTCATGCACCCGTCCGCTCATCACCTTAAAGTATTGCACGTCACCGATGTGCGGTTCTACGGCCGTCTTGAAGAAGTAGAGCGATGTGGGGCCATCAGAATCGGGCTTCACCACCTCGCCGCGGGTATTGTGTACAGGCGGCATTTCGTCTACGAAAGGCACTACATTACCCAGGAATTCCATCAGACGGCGCACGCCCATGTCCTTGCCGGCGCAGACGCAGAACACGGGGAACATGCCCCGGCAGGCCAAGCCCTTGCGGATGCCTTCGCGCATCTCGTCCTCGGTAAGTGATTCCGACTCAAAGAACTTCTCCATCAGTCCCTCGTCATGTTCGGCGGCGGCCTCTACCAGCGCCTTGTGCCACTCGGTGGCTTTCTCCATCTCCTCGGCGGGGATATCCTCTATCGTGGGCGCGCCTCCCTCGGGTCCCCACGAATATTTCTTCATCAAAAGGACATCAATCAACGAATTGAAGTTCGGGCCGGTAGCCAGCGGATATTGCACGGGCACTACCTTCGAACCATAGATGCTCTTGAGCTGCTCCAACACATGGTCATAGTCACATTTCTCATTATCCAGTTGGTTCACCAGGAAAATGACAGGCTTACCCAACTTCTCGGTGTAGCGGAAGTGGTTTTGCGTGCCTACCTCGGGACCGTACTGGCCGTTGAGCAAAAGAATGACCGTGTCGGTCACGTTCATAGCCGTAATGGCGGCTCCCACAAAGTCATCGCTTCCCGGACAGTCGATGATGTTCAGTTTCTTGCCGTTCCACTCTACATGGAATACGGTAGAGAATACCGAGTAGCCATACTCCTGCTCCACGGGGAAGTAGTCGCTGACCGTATTCTTGGCCGTGATGCGTCCACGGCGTTTTATTATCCCACTCTCATAGAGCAGCGCCTCTGTGAGAGTGGTTTTACCCGAGCCATCATTGCCAAGCAGTGCAATGTTTTTGATTTCATTCGTCTGATATACTTTCATGATATATACAAGATTAATGGTGATGAATAAATGTGGCGCATCTTCACACGCCTTTAACTAAAAGTGGGCGCAAATTAGAGAAAGTCTGATAAATAAGCAACTTTTCAGTACGTGTTACTAAACTATGTTTTTCAGCATACTCCTCAAAGCCGGGAACAAGACTGTTTGGCAAAAACGGTATCTTTGCCAAACATCGGAACCGACACGGCAAAATATTATCGACGGAAACCTGAGAACGAAAAAACGATGAATTGACTTAAAAAAAGCCCTAAATGAACGATTTTGAATCAATATTCGACCCTTTTAAATGATTTACCTACCTTGGGGTAAGGCAAAATTGCCTATCTTTGGGCACAGAATTCTTATTAAAAACATTTTTATACCATGAACAAAGTAACATCTATCGTGATGGCCGTGTTGCTGTGCCTCATCTCTTTAGGAGCGAACGCACAAGCACCGGAAAACAGCCGTACTTTTGAAGCCGGAAAGGGCACCTTCCTGCTGGACGGCAAACCCTTCGTAGTAAAAGCAGCTGAGCTGCACTATCCGCGTATCCCCCAGCCCTATTGGGACCAGCGCATCAAATTGTGCAAGGCGTTGGGCATGAACACCATTTGCCTATACGTATTTTGGAACGCTCACGAGCCACAGCCCGGCGTGTATAACTTCGAAGGACAGAACGATCTGGCCGCTTTCTGCCGCCTATGCCAAGACAACGGCATGTACGTCATTCTGCGTCCCGGCCCCTACGTTTGCGCCGAATGGGAAATGGGAGGCCTGCCCTGGTGGCTACTGAAGAAGAAAGACATCCGCCTGCGCGAGGACGACCCGTACTTCATTGAGCGCGTGGCCCTCTTCGAGAAGGCCGTGGCAGCCCAAGTGAAAGACCTCACCATACAGAACGGAGGCCCCATCCTGATGATTCAGGTGGAGAACGAATACGGCTCCTACGGGGAAAGTAAAAAGTATGTAAGTCAGATACGTGACATCGTTCGCAAGGAATACGGCCCGGACATTACCCTTTTCCAATGTGACTGGGCATCGAACTTCGAGTTGAACGGCCTGCCCGACCTGGTGTGGACCATGAACTTCGGTACGGGCGCCAACATCGACCAACAATTCGCCCGTCTCAAGGAACTTCGCCCGGACAGCCCGCTGATGTGCTCGGAATTCTGGAGCGGATGGTTCGACAAGTGGGGAGCTAACCACGAGACCCGTCCCGCCGAAGACATGATAGCCGGTATCGACGAAATGCTCTCCAAAGGCATCTCCTTCAGCCTCTACATGACCCACGGAGGAACGAACTGGGGACACTGGGCGGGAGCCAACTCGCCGGGATTCGCACCGGACGTGACGTCCTACGACTATGACGCCCCCATCAGCGAATCCGGGCAAACCACACCCAAGTATCACGCCCTGCGCAAGACGCTGGCCAAGTACATGGACGGCGAGAAGCAGGCGCGCATCCCTAAGCTCATCAAACCCATCGCCATCAAAGAATTCCAACTGACCGAAATGGCCCCGCTCTTCGCCAACCTGCCCAAAGCCAAAAAGGACGTGGACATCCGCACCATGGAAGAATATGACCAGGGATTCGGCAGCATCCTCTACCGCACCACCCTGCCCCAGATAAAGACTTCGGCTCAACTGACCGTGAACGAAGCGCACGACTACGCGCAAATCTTCGTGGACGGCAAATACATAGGCAAACTGGACCGCCGCAACGGGGAAAAACAACTCACCCTGCCCGCCTGCGCCAAGGGCGCCCGGCTGGACATCCTGGTGGAAGCCATGGGACGCATCAACTTCGGACGCGCCATCAAGGATTTCAAGGGCATCACGGAGAAGGTGGAACTGACTATGGAAATTGACGGCTATCCTTTCGTATATAATATGAAGAATTGGGAAGTGTTCAACCTGGAAGACACCTACGAGTTTTACCAAGGCATGAACTTCCAGCCCATCCAAAGCCTGACAGACGACAAGGGGCAACGTATCCCCGGATGTTATCGGGGCACCTTCAACGTGAAGAAACCCAGCGACACTTTCCTCAACTTCGAGACATGGGGCAAGGGACTTGTTTACGTCAATGGCCACGGCTTGGGACGCATTTGGGAAATCGGGCCTCAACAGACCCTCTACGTACCGGGATGCTGGCTGAAGAAAGGCGAGAATGAAATCCTGGTGTTTGACATCGTCGGCCCGAAAGAAGCCAAATCCGAAGGTTTGACCGAGCCTCTGCTCGACCAGTTGCTCGTCAGCAAGCCCTTGACACACCGCAATGAAGGCGAGAACCTCGACCTCAGCGCCGAAAAGCCCGTGAAAGCCGGTAGCTTCAAGCCAGGCAACGGATGGCAGGAAGTGAAGTTCGACCAACCCGTGAAAGGACGCTACGTCTGCATTGAAGCGCTGAACGCACAGGATGGCAAAGACCTGGCCTGCATCGCCGAAATGTACCTGCTGGACGCCAACGGTGAACGCCTCTCGCGCGAGCCATGGCTGGTGAAATATGCCGATAGCGAGGACGTAGCTCACGTGAACCGTTCGGCCGACAAGACTTTCGATCTGCAAGAGTCTACTTATTGGAGTACGGAACGCGGCAAGCAATATCCGCATGCGGTAGTCATCGACCTGGGCGCCGTACACACACTGAGTGCCTTCCAATACCTGCCCCGCATGGAAAGCGAAGTGCCGGGCGGCATCAAAGACTTCCGGATTTATGTGAAGGAAGAGGCATTTAAGTATTAAAGAAAGGAAATTCAGCGGGGCATGCCCCGCTGAATTATCATTTAATGTCCCATCCTATATCATTTAATGTAACGCTTTATCTCTTTAAATGAGAGCGACCTTATGATTAAACGTTATTTGACCGCCTGAAACAAGCCGCATTTAAACCGGCAAAACAGTATATTTCATCCTCTACACAAATCTTCCCGTTGTAAGTTTCACGCCTTCACAGCGACATAACCACTTGATTTTAAACCGAATGTTGTGAAAGATACATCCTTCACGCATGTTTCACATCTCCGTCTTGTGAAGGATGTGGAATATCCCCCTATGCAAGCGGTCCTGTACGATTTGTGCATATAAATGTACGATTTTACCATACTGCGTGAAACATGTCTGAGCGTGAAAGGATGGTATGTTTCACAACAAACACCTGACAGTCAAGCAGATGAAAGGTTGTGAAAGCGTGAAACCTACAAGTGTTTTGAGAGTAGGAAATATGATTTGCGTCAACTGCCGAATCAATACAAAACATTATTTTTGCAGCCGGAAAAACAAGGGTAACAAAGGTATTAGTTTTTAAGTATATGAAGAAGAGTCTTATTGCATTGGCATTCGGCACCTTAGGATTGGGAATTGCCGAATTTACCATGATGGGCATTCTGCCCTATGTGGCCGCGGATTTAAAGATTGACATACCTACGACAGGACATTTCATTTCGGTCTACGCACTGGGCGTCTGTTGCGGTGCCCCCATGTTATTGCTGGCAAGGAAACGTCCTTTGAAGCAGACGCTTTTGCTGTTGATGGCATTGATGACCATCGGTAATTTATGCGCTTCGCTGGCTCCTAACTATTGGATATTACTGGCCGGACGCTTCATTTCAGGACTTCCACACGGTGCTTATTTCGGTGTAGCTTCCATCGTGGCGGGGAAATTGGCCGATGAAGGCAAAGGCTCTGAGGCTGTTTCCATCATGATAGCGGGCATGACCGTTGCCAATCTATTCGGCGTACCATTAGGTACTTCGCTCAGCCACATGTTGTCGTGGCGGGTCACCTTTTTATTTGTCGGACTTTGGGGCCTGATTGTGCTTTACTATATTTGGCGTTGGATTCCTGCCATAAGCGGACTGAAGGATACCGGGTTCAAAGGGCAATTTCGTTTCTTGAAGAAGCCTGCCCCATGGTTGATACTGGGAGCTACAGCACTAGGTAATGGCGGTGTATTCTGCTGGTATAGTTACATCAATCCGATGCTGACAGAAGTGTCCGGCTTCAGCGCAGAAAGCATTACCTCACTTATGGTGCTGGCCGGTTTCGGCATGGTAGTGGGAAATCTGGTAAGCGGACGTCTGTCCGACCGCTATACACCGGGACGTGTGGGCACATTTGTGCAAGGCGGTATTTGTATCATTCTGTTGCTAATCTTCTTTTTATCGCCCTACCCCTGGTGTTCGGCCCTATTGATGGCTTTGTGTACAACCGCCCTTTTTGCAGTATCAAGTCCAGAGCAAGTGCTTATCATCCGCGTAGCTCCGGGCGGCGAGATGTTAGGAGGAGCTTGCGTGCAGATAGCGTTTAATTTAGGCAATGCCATTGGCGCATACGTGGGCGGATTGGCTACCGGTTATGGCTATCAATATCCGGCTTTGTTCGGCGTACCCTTTGCATTGGTCGGTTTTACATTGTTCTTTATCTTCTACAAAAAGTATCAGGCAAAATATTAGGAAGCGGGTCCGCAGACGAGTCCTATAAAAGAGGGATGCTGTACAAGTTCGTATAGCATCCCTTCTCTTATTATATACTATTCATTTCACTTAGCGGATATCCACGCAATGCTTTACCGGAGTGAGGATGAAGGTAAATTCATAATCACCGTAAGGCACCTGATATTCCGGACGGGCGATGCGGCCCCAGCTATCTTCGCAACCCAATCCCATCTGCTTCAGGTCGATGCAAAGGTTGGTAAGGTCGGCTTCGGGTACTTCTTGCGAGTGACCTTGATTCTTATAGGCACCTTCGTCCAAAGACTCGATGGTGTAGTGCAGAGCCGATGCGGAGAAAGGAGCGGCAGCTACTACCTGCAAGCCGTTGCCACCGGCGTTGAGCGTCTTCCACCAACGGATATCTGTCTTCGTACCATTCTCTTGCGGACGGATGTAGGGATAGAATTGCTCGTCCACGCTTTGGCGATAGATACCCAAGTCAGTGCAATGGTTACGGTCAATGTAGTTCTCTATCGGGCCACGGCCATAGTACTCAACGGTCTCGAACGTGCGCGGCATAGGCATCTGCATACCGAAGCGGAACATGTTGCTTACCTTCGCGCTCTTGTCGGCGGTCATCTTCTGAGTCACCTTTACGGCACCTACATTGTTGATTACGTAAGTCAAGTTCAGTTTGGCCGATACCTCAGGCATGTCGTATGCGGCTTCTACAATCACCTGGTCGTTCTCAACGCGTCCCTTCAGGTCGTTCAGCTTGATGGCGGGATTCTTCCATACCACATACTTATTCTGCAGGTTGGCGCCGAAATCGTTGTCCGTAGGAGCACGCCAGAAGTTGGGGGTCAAAGCTTCGCCTTCCTTAATCATATCCAGGCCTTCTACCTCATATTTGGTCATGTAGCCGTTCCACTTGTTGAACTCTACGCAGAAGTCCTCGCCCAACACAATCAGATAGTTGGCTTCGTTCTCCTTCAGCACGGGAGGCACTACTTCTACATTGACCGGAGTTTCGTTCTTCAGGTCCATAGACGGAGCAGTGTAGGGTGTCAGCACCAGCTGGTCCTTAGCCACTACATGTCCGGCGTTGAGCAGGCCCTCGTTGCGTTTCAGTTTATAAGCCACGTTCAGCAAAGCTTCGCTCTTCTTGCAATAGTGACCCAACGCCAGGGTGAGCTTACCCGTCTGTCGGGGAGCCACGTTGAGATCGTCTACACGGCCGGTAGCCATCACCTTGCCGGCTTTCAGCACTTCCCATTCCATGTAGTATGCGGAGAGGTCGCGGAAGAAGTTTTCGTTGTAGATGTTGATGTCTACATTATCGTCCGCGCCCTTAGCGGCCAGTGTGGTCCAGATGTTCTGATAGAAGTAACCTACCTCGTACATGTGCGGATTGGGGATGCGGTCGGGACCGATGAGTCCGTTATCGCAGAAGTTGAAGTCGCTGGCATCGAAGCGGTTGAAGTCACCTCCGTAGGCATAGATGCTCACGCCGTTCTTGCCCGTCCAGCGGATAGACTGGTCCACGAAGTCCCAAATGAAACCGCCTTGGTATTTCGGATACTTGCGCACCAAGTCCCAGTATTCCTTGAAACCACCTTCGGAGTTACCCATGGCGTGGGCATACTCGCACTGAATGAGGGGCTTCGTCTTGGAGTCGTCTTGGCTATACTTCTCGCATGCATTGTAACCATAGTACATAGGACAGAAAATGTCCGTCTTGCCGTCATAGCGAGCCTGCTCGTACTGCACGGGGCGGCTGGGGTCTTCAGCTTTCACCCAATCGTAGGCGTCTTCAAAGTTCTTGCCATAGCCGGCTTCGTTACCCAATGACCAGAAGATGATGCTGGGGTGGTTGAAGTTGCGTTGCACGTTGCGCTCGTTGCGTTCCATGTGCGCCTTATGGTAATCGGCACGCTTGGCAAGTGTCTCTTCGCCATAGCCCATACCGTGAGATTCGATGTTGGCCTCGGCCACCATATAAATACCATACTTGTCACACAATTCGTACAAGAAATTATCAGACGGATAGTGGCACGTACGCACGGCGTTCAGGTTGAATTGCTTCATAATCTGGATGTCCTGAATCATGCGTTCCTCCGATACGTAGGAACCTCCGTCGGGATCCATCTCATGACGGTTGGCACCCTTGAAGAGTACGGGCTGACCATTGACCAGCACTTGGGCGTTCTTGATTTCAATCTTACGGAAACCTACCTTCACGGGAATGACCTCCGTGCTGCCCTGCAACTGGGCGCGCAGTGTGTACAAGTACGGAGTCTCGGCCGTCCACTTATACGGATTCTCCACGTTCATCACTACCTCGGAGCTGCCCTTGGCGGTAGCCGTGGCCACCTGCTTGCCCGCTGCGTCGAGCAGTTCCAGGTTGACCGTACCACCACCCTTCAAGTTCAGAGCTACATTGAGAGTGGCGTTCTTGTATTCGGCGTCCAGGTCGGGAGTGACGCGGATGTCTTCAATGCGCTTCTTGTCGCGGGCATAGAGATAGCAGTCGCGGGAAACGCCCGTGTGGCGGAAGAAGTCCTGGTCTTCCAAGTAGGAACCGTCACACCAACGGAACACCTGGAAAGCGATGAGATTCTTCTGGCCGGGCTTCAGGTAGCGGGTCAGGTCGAACTCGGCCTCCAGCTTGCTGTCTTCACTATAGCCTACGTAACGGCCGTTAACCCACAGGTACATGTTGGAAGCCACGGCACCGAAGTGGGCGATGATGTCCTTGCCTTTCCACGAAGCGGGCACGGTGATTTCACGGCGGTAGGAGCCTACGTGGTTACCTTCAACGGGTACTTGAGGGGGATTGTTCTCGAACTGGTTACGCCACGCGAAACCGGTGTTCACATAAATAGGGTCGCCATATCCGTGCATTTCCCAGATGCCCGGCACAGGCATGTTGTCCCAAGCCTTGTCATTAAAGCCGGCTTTCCAGAAGTCCGTGGGACGGGCGTCGGCATTGGCCACCCAATTGAACTTCCACAAGCCGTTCAAGGTCATGTAGTTGGCGGACAGCTTCTTCTGTCCCACTTGCGCACTCTCCAACGACTCATACGCAAAGTAGTTGGTGTGCATCGGATAGCGGTTCACGGCATTGACCTCGGGGTCTTGCCACTCGGTAAAGGTCTGGGCGCCGACCGCCAAAGCGGACAGTGCGAACAGACCGGTCAGTAATTCTTTTTTCATGGATAATGTATTAATTAATAATGTATGTTTCAAACGAGTTGTCCCGACTAAGAAATTATCTTACATCGCCGTTTTTCTCCGCCTCAGCCGGCGTTTCAGCCTACCTCACCCGGCGGGTGAGGCCACCTCATACGGCGGATGAGGCCACCTCATACGGCGGATGAGACTGCCTCACACGGCGGGTGAGATACCCTCTTTCGGAACCTTTGATTATCAAATAGTTAGAACGACATCGTCAGCTAAGATAATACTTTACAAATCTCCGTTCACTCCACTTGCAGGCGGTAAACACCGAAGAAACGTCCGGGCAACTGCAAGCTGAGCGACTGTCCGCAAGCGGGTACGGGACGCACGCGCGGAACGAGCTTCTCACCGTCCAGTGTATTGACTGTCATCTGGTCGTCGTTCTGCAAATACGTGCAGGTGCCTCCGGCCAGCTGCTGCTTCTTTTTCAGCCCCGTGAAGTCTATCTTCACCTCTGCGGGCGTGGAGGCGGTGTTGACCAGCTTGACGATAATCTCGTTCGTCGGCTTGTTCAGGGCAGCGGTAGCATACAAGCTATCCTGTCCCGCTACGGGCTGGCCTTCCATCTGGAGACGGAGCACGTCGGTACCGGCGTTCATGCCGTACATCTGCTGTACGTAGTAGTTGGGCGTGCGCATCATGCGGAGGTTGTCGTACCAGATGAGGTCGGGATTCCACTGCCAAGCGTCCACGTGGGCAAAGAGCGGGGCGTAAGTGGCAAGGTGCACCACGTCGGCGTTGCGCTCCAAGCCGGTCATGAAAGCGGCTTCGGACAAAGCGGTAAAGAGGTTGTTGGCCTTGCCCGTCGGATGGTCGTGGGCGGCATACTCTCCGGCAAACACCTTCGGACCTTGGCGGTCGTAAGAGTCATAGCGGCGGGCATTGTCCTGGAACCACTTCGGCTCCATATAGTAGTGTTCGTCCACCAAGTCTACGCCCACGCGCTTCATTTCGGGCCACAAATAGTCGAACTTATCGCCCGATGCGCTGGGGCCGGACGAGCCGATTATCTTGATGTCGGGATATTTCTCGCGGATGGCTTTGGTGAATACTTCCAGACGCTCCACGTACACCTTGTCCCACTGCTCGTTGCCCACGGCAATCATCTTGAGGTTGAAGGGTGCGGGATGTCCCATGTCGGCACGTACCTTGCCCCACTTGGTAGTGGCATCGCCGTTGGCAAACTCTATCAGGTCGAGCGCATCCTGCACGTAGGGGTCAAGCTCGTCGAGGGGCACTACTTCGTTGCTCTCATACTGGCAGGAGAGTCCGCAGCTGATAACCGGCAGAGGCTCGGCGCCGATGTCCTCGCTCAGAAGGAAGAACTCGTAGAAGCCCAGTCCGTAACTCTGGAAATAATCGGGGAAAGCACGGTGCTTAAAGGTATAGTTCCAGCGGTTCTCGTTCAAGGGACGATTTTCTACCGGACCCACTGAGTTCTTCCATTGATAACGGGTGGCCAAGCTATTGCCCTCGATGATACATCCGCCGGGGAAGCGGAGCACACCGGGATTGAGGTCGTAGAGTGCCTGGGCAAGGTCGGCGCGCAAACCGTTCTCACGTCCCTTCCACGTCTTGACGGGGAAAAGGGAGATGTGGTCCATGTCCACCGTACCACGGCTCTCGAGCACAATGCGCAGGCGGGCATGAGGATCGGTAAAAGTAGACTTCAGAATGGCGGTTGTCTTGGTCCACTCCTTGCCACTGATTTCAATGCTCTTCTTCACCGGATTAGCCCCGTCAGCCTGCACCAGTTCGATGGAGAGTTTCATGGGTTGTGCCTCCGGCGTACGGGCATACACCGAGAAACGGTATTCCTCACCCGCCTTCAGACCAATGCCCCGATAGCCTTCATTGTCAATGCCGGCACGGAGCAGGCGACCGTCGTTCACGATACGGATGTAATGCGGATTGCGCGGGAAAGCCGGGTCGGCGTCCTGCACCGTCACATCCCCAAAAGGTACCCATCCCACAAATGACTGGGGAAACTCAAAGGAACGGTTCTTCACTAACTCAGCATACAATCCTCCATCGGCACCAAAGTTGATGTCCTCAAAGAAGATGCCATACATCGTCGGCTGGATTTGAGCCGTAGGCTTGGATACGTCTACGGTCATCACATGCTCTTGTGCCTGCACGCCTAATGCAAGGGACAAGGCTAAAAGTGTCGCAATTTTCTTCATACGCATAAACGGTATTAGGATTAAGTATTATATATAATATGGTGTAGATTCTTAATTCTCAAAGAAGCCGTTATCTTCCTGCTTCTCGGCCTTCAGGGGCTGGGCGGATGCCGCGCCTACCTCGATGGGCAACCATACCTCCATGTCACCCTCGCCCCGATGCGCCCAGGCATAATAGGGTATCAGGGTGAGCTTCACGTCCTTCACGGCCAAGCGGCCTGTAGCATCATAACTCAAGGCTTGAACATCGGTGGTCAGCTCCCGGATGCCATAGAGTGTCTCCGGCTTATCCACCACTTGGATGGACGGGCGTTGATTCATCAATATAGTATGTATGTTAAAGTCATTATCCGGCCATTCGGCACAATACACAATCGGGCCACGCTCCAAGGAGACACGTCCCCGGTCGGCTTCCACCTTCTCATTGGCCCTCACCACACGCGGCTCCATGTCAAAGTGTACCTCCACGACATCTCCCTTCTTCCACTTACGGTCTATTTGCAGATATCCCTTCTGAAGCTCGCCCGATACAGGTTCTCCATTTACGCTCACGGAGTAATGCAGAACTTTGCCATCGGCATAGCGGTACAAAGTGCCCGGCAATACTTCGCCTCGTACCCAGCCGGGTATACGGAGGTTCATCACAAAGGGAGCGTTCCCCTTGGCCACCTTCACCCGGATGTCTCCGTTCCAAGGATAACCGGTTTCTTGCTCCAGCACCACCTTCTTCTTACCTACTTTCAACTCAGCCTGGTTACTCAAATAAAGGTTGACATACACCTGATTATCCTTCACAGCATATACATACCCCGGCAAAGAGGGAATGAAGCGGCTGATGTTGCTCGGACAACAAGCGCATCCGAACCACGGCTTGCGGCTATATCCTCCGGTCGATGCCAACGGATTGGGGTAGAAGAACGAGCCTCCGTCCAGCGACACGCCGGAGATAAGTCCGTTGTAGAGCGTGCGCTCCAACACATCGTAATACTTGGCATCGCCATGCAAGAGGAACAAGCGGTAATTGACGTACACAAAGCCGATGGCGGCACACGTCTCACAATAGGCCGAGAGGTTGGGCAACTCGTAATTGTCACCAAAGGCTTCTCCGGCATGGCGGGCGCCGATGCCCCCGGTGATATAAAGTTTCTTATTGACGATATTCTCCCAAATGCGGTCGATGGCATGGATGTAAGCCGTGTCACCCGTAACGGCGGCTACATCGGCCATACCGGCATACATGTACGTGGCACGTACGGCATGGCCTACGGCCTCATCCTGCTCCAACACCGGTTTGTGTGCCTGGCTATAAGCATCGCGACGGCTGGTCGTGCCTCGTGCATCGAGGAAGAATTTCGCCTGACGCAAATACTTCTCATCACCTGTGGCCAGATACAAGCGCACCAAAGCCATCTCGGCTATCTGATGTCCGGGCACCAGACGCTTCTGGTCAGGCCCATCCCCGATAGCCTTGCACACGCAATCGGCATACTTCATGGCTATGTCGAGGAAATTGCGTTTGCCGGTGGCTTGGTAATGGGCCACGGCACCCTCTATCATATGTCCCAAGTTATAAAACTCGTGACTGAGATCCTCTACCTTGCTCCAACGCTCCAGTCCCGCCCAATCATGCGGATGTTTGGGGTTCATGGTGCGCGGGGTGTACAAATATCCGTCCGGCTCCTGGGCTCCTGCCACTATCACCAGCACGCTGTCAATGTACTTCTCCAGCTTCTTGTCCGGATAAGTCTGGAGCAGGTAGCTGGCACCTTCGATGGTCTTGTAGACATCGGTATCGTCAAAGGTGAAGCCGGGCGCTTTGTTGTCCTCGCTGGGATTGGCGGCCTTGACGAAGTTCTCGTAGCGTCCTTCTGTCTCACACTTGCTGAATGCCAAGGGAATGGTTACCTCCCGACTGGCCTTCAAGCGTTGTCCCCAAAAGTTATCCGTCACCTTCACCGACGTGAACGGAACGGGGTCAATGGGATAGCCTGAATGCAAGGCTTTCTCCTGGGCGGACATTCCTCCCGAGAGCAGAAGCCCCATTATTCCTATTACAATCTTCTTCATGGTGTTTTCTCTTTAGTTTGATGGATTGGAAGTTTCTTTTATACGGATAACAGAGAATGAATAAGCCGGCATCGTGTAATCAATGTTCTTCCCGTTCACGTCAAAAGTTTCCGTCAATGGTTTCGCTTCTTTATCAGTGGGAGCGCCTTTCAATACGGTCTTTGTAGCTATCGGACGAAGCAGTGATATGTCCTCCATATTTATCTTTGTTTTCACTTCTACCGGCAACAGGTTGACTAACTTTACAATATAGTCACCGGATGTATCATTCTTCACCACCGACATGCCAATACGTTTCTGTACGGCATCCCGCTCATTATCCAAAATGACCGTGGAGGGTATATAATGATTTCCGGCATTCTGTCCGAACAATTGCTGAGTATAGTAACCTACCGTAGGTTTTACCTCTGAGTTGTTGAAGTATATCAAATCGGGACTCCACTGGGTATGTCCTTCTTTGGCAAGCAAAGGCGCGTATGAAGTCATAGTCACCACATCGGCATTGCGTTCCACCGCGGTCAAATAAAGTGCCTCGGAAAGAGCTGTTTCAATATTACTGGGGCGTCCGGGCAAATGGGCGGCATATTCCCCCAAGTAAACTTTGGACTTCGAACGGTCATACCGGTCATAATAATCTTGATTATGGATGAACCAACCGGGAGCCACGTAATAATGCTCGTCCACCATCGGAACATCCAGCTTGGAGGCCAGCCTCCAACCCTCGTTATAATCAGTTCCTTCGTAGAAAGGTCCGACCGTGCCGATAACGGTCACTTCGGGATATTTCTCACGCACAGCATTATATATCATGGTAAAACGTTCCTCGAACACCTCCGTGATAAGGTCCTCGTTACCGATACCTATATACTTCAAGTTAAACGATTCCGGATGTCCGGCCTCTGCACGCTTTCTGCCCCACTCCGTCTTGCGGGCATCTCCGTTGGCATATTCGATAAGGTCCAACACGTCTTGCACGTATTCCGGCATCTGTTCCATCGGGATACCACATTGTTGACCGTACTTGGTCAGGTCGTCATGTCCGTATTGCGTTCCCCCACCGGAGTTTTGGCAAGGCACACCGGCTGCCAATACAGGTACAGGTTCTGCACCAATATCCTCACAGAATTGGAAAAATTCAAAATACCCCAATCCACGTGTCTGGTGATAGCCCCATAGGTTACGCAAAGGCTTGCGTGCTTCCAGCGGGCCGATAGAACCTTTCCAATCGTATATGTTGTCTATACCGTCTCCATGAGCCACACATCCACCGGGGAAACGGACGAAACGCGGATGCAGGTCTGCCAAGGTCTGAGCCAAGTCGGCACGCAATCCATTTTTACGTCCTTTGAACGTATTTTGCGGGAAGAGGGAAACCATGTCAAAATGATAAGTACCACCGGCGGACGGAGCGATGCAAAGGCGGGCATCCTCCACATCAGCCTCAGCCGTCAGCACCGCCTTACATTTCTTCCAGTTCTTAGAAGAGACTTTTACTGTAGCTGAAGCCACTTCACGGTCTTCTTTATCTATCAGACTGACCACGACCTTGCCACCCTTACCACCTTGTCCGGTACGGGCAAAGCAAGAGAAATCATAACGTTCGCCTTTCTTCAACACAATACCGTCAAAACCTGTATTCAGCAAACGGACACCGGAGGAAGGCACATGCAAGATAGCATAATGCGGATTATTTTCATGAATGGGCGTTTCAGTTCCAATAGTGACCGGGTCAATGTCTTTACCGGAAACCACACTCCAGGCATACCCGCTATTCCATTCTTTCCGGGAATTGTCCGTAGGCGTATACTCAAAGTCTCGGTTTTGCACCAGTTCGGCATACAAGCCTCCATCGGCTCCGTAGTTAATGTCTTCAAAGAAAATTCCTATCAGATGGTCGCTGATAGGCTTGCTCTGCTTGCCATGCACCCGCACGATAGCTTCTACCGGTTTCAATCCGGCAAAGCGAGCCGGGTCATCAGTCATCTGCTCATCATATAAACTTTGCCGATAGCGTTTGTGATCGGCAAATCGAGTCAGGCTTTCTATTAAAGTATAAGGCACCCGTTGCGTCCATCCGCGTTGTACCTGAGAATTCAGTGTAACCGATTCTTCGCTGACCGGCCAAGCCAAAGCCGGCTGATATTGTCCGCGGTCTTTCGGATAGAAGTAACTTTGGGCTTTCCATGTCAAGAGATCATCCGATGCGGCATGAGCCATCACCTGTCCGCTCTTTGTAGTGAGCCACAGGCAATGCCAGCTATTATCGGTCCGGCTTTGCACCAACATCGGGGCATACATTTTCTTACCGCTTCCCCAAGGACCGAAGTCGCTCTTCAGATACTCATAACTGTCGGCCACGATGTGCCAACGTTCCTTATCCCCACTCCAAGCGAACTTTAATCCACTCCGTCCGTCGGCCTGGGCATACGAAAAGAGATAAACGGAGTCGGGAGCATTCATCACATCCCGCACATCAGCCTGCACCGGCATGGAGGTTAATCCGAAAGCCAACATGGAGAGGCTTAATTGTTTCATTTTATTCATGGTAATAGATATTAAATAAATGGAGCTATTCTTACTTCACTAGCACTGCTCCGCCTTGTGACTGAACAGTCAACTTCAATTTTCCATCCGCCTTGACGAGCTGCTCTTTCAACAACGGCTCCTGTTTTTTCCCGTCATAGTAGAGGGATGCCGTCTTTCCGGCCAGCATGGACAAATCCACTTCCACTTCCAGCGTCTCCTTCATGGCATTGATAGCGGCTACATACCAAGTCATCCCATGTCGACGCGCCAATACGATGTACTTACCCGGATATCCGTCTATGAAGCGGATTTCATCCCACGTAGTAGGCACTTGCTTCATAAAGTCAATGCAGACTTTCGGTGCATCGGTCAGGTTATTTGGCGCCAACGCAAAGTTCTGGATGGGATTTTGGAAAAGGATTGACGTAGCCAGTTGGAAAACATCGGTCGTACGCCGGATGGTCCCGCCATCGTTTCCTCGGTTCAAACGCTTATTGAGGAATGTCCCGCCAAACTCCATGCAGCCCAATGTATTGCGGATAAAAGGATGCAGACAAGCGTTAAAAGCCTCGTTATCGCAGAAATGTTGTTGGAAAACCAAATTCTCCGAGGCCAACACGGCTTCGCTTCCCACATAGTTGGGATACATGCGCTCCCATCCACGCGGGATGGTACAACCGTGAAAGATAACCATCAGTCCATGGTCATCCGCATCACTCAATATCTGTTCATAGAGACGTATTGTTTCTTGCTTGTCACCCCCGAAGAAGTCCACCTTGATGCCTTTCACGCCTATCTTTTGCAGCCAACGCATCTCCTGCTTGCGCCGGATGATGTTATCCATACAATTTATGGGACTCTGCTCGATGTCATTCCAATAGCCGCTGGAACTATACCACAAGAATACGTCCACGCCTTTGCTGTGCGCATACTTCACCAAATCCTCCATGCGCTCACGTCCCGTCATTTTGTCCCACCAACTGTCTATCAGGATGTATTCATAGCCCATCGCCCCGGCCAAATCAATATACTTCACTTGGTCAGCATAGTTGGCGCTATTGTCCTGCCACAAAATCCAACTCCATGTACTGCGGCCGAATTTATATTCATTCTCAGTCTCATACAATGGCTCCACCACATCCCATGCCACCGTAGTTTCCACGATGGGCTTCAACGAACTGCCTACAGTAATTGTGCGCCAAGGGGTACTTCCCGGCAAAGCAAAGGCCGGCTCTACCGTTCCGTTTCCATTATTCTCCTCCGGCATGGGGAAAGCAACCGTATAAAGTCCGTTGTCTGAGTCGCTCAAGTGCGAAGCGCAATAACGGCTGTCCACACCCGTCTCACTCACCAACGCCCATCCGTCTTCACCTACTTTGAAAAGGCAAGGGAACGTATATCCATGTCCGTATTGCGAACGTTCGCTCATCGGCGCATCCGCCTTATACTCTTCCTCATAGCTGGGCTTGGTACGTTTCCATCCTATCATTGCATCGCTTTGAGGGCATAAAAACGTGGTGGTGACATCGGGAAAGCGAAATCCTGTCGCTTCGGAAAGAACACGCACGCTACCCGTCTCGCCACTCTTGGGTAACGTATAACGAAAAGCCACGTCATTATCGCTCACACGGAAAGTAACCAGCATCGGCTTCTCGTCCGCATTGGTGAAATGACATACCAGTTCGTTGGCCTGATAATGCACTGAAGAAGTCTTGATGCGTGTCTGGGTATAGACACGGTCTATCTCGGAAGTCTCGTGCTTCACAAGTTTCAATCCCTTCGAGAAATCTCCGATGTTGGTGTTCATGCCTAACGGAGAAGTCTCCAACATCCGCTTGCCCTCGTAGGTTATCGTGTAAGAAGCCTCCCCGTTTTCGCAAGATACGGTCAACTTCAATTTCCCGTCCGGCCCGGTCACATCCACCGGTTGGGCAACCATTGTCAGAGTGGACAATCCCAACAGCCCTATTACTATCAACCTGTTTTTCATATTCGTACTTTCTTTATATATAATATGGTGTAAAATTACAAGGTAGGAACTACCGGTTTAATCGTGCCGTCCGGATTGAACTCCAAACGGTCTATGCACACTTCACGGTGTACACCCGGCCCGTTTTTCAGATACCATTTATTAATACGGTGATATACAATCCGCCACTCATCCGTACCCGGCAAGTTCAATACCGCGTTATGAGCCGGGCCATATATTTCCTTATCCGGATTCTGAATCAATACAATCGGCTGGTCGGCCACTTTGATGGGACCCAAAGGAGAATCCGACGTACCGTAGGCCACGTGATAGTTGGGCGAACCGGTATCATCTACCGACCATAAGAAATAGTACAATCCGTTGCGATAGAACACGTAGGGAGCCTCGCGATAGGCATAGTCTTGCAACGTACCGCCTTTCGGAGTCAATACCGTCAAGGTCTTTTTCTTAATGGAAGTCATATCTTTGTTCAATTCGGCACCGGCCATGTAGCCATTGCCCCAATACAAATACCGTTTGCCCGACACGGGGTCAGTAAAAACATCCACATCTATCTGTTGGCCATGTCCTACGGGAGACTCCGTAATGATAGGATGCCCCAAATCCGTAAAAGGTCCTACCGGATTATCGGCCATGGCTACGCCAATCTGCTTGCCTCCTCCGGCTTTCGGGTTTCCGCTATAATAGAAATAATATTTATAGGAACCATCCTTCTGCTTTACTTCCTCGATGCAGGGAGCCCACGCATTGCCATCAGCCCAAGGCACTTGCTCGGATTTCAGATTGAGCATGATGCCTTCGTCCGTCCAATGCTTCAGGTCGTCTGATGAGAATACCGTGAAATACCATCCACCCCACCCCGGCGTGCCATCCGTGGTTGAATAAATGTAATATTTGCCTGTCTGGTGAGAATAAAGAATTTCAGGGTCGGCATGAAAGCCCGGCAACACCGGATTGTTGGGCAATTCGCCCAACTCTGCCGGTTTACCCCATTTCTCCGTAATGCGGAGCAACTCATCCCGCGTAATCGGAATAATGGTCCCGTGACGCGGATGAAAATTCATCTTCACCTCGTTATCTATCACTTTAAAATGCTCCAAGTCCGTTGATTCCGTAAACTGGTATCGGCCTTTCATATAGACATCATACATTAATATATATTTGTCCTGACCTATCAATTTAAAGGTACCGGCACCTTCCACGGCCTCTTTGGTCTGTTGCTTATAGTCCGGATCTTCAGTCCATTTGCCAGAAGTTAATGAACGGGTCGTAGCCACTTTGATACCGTTTCCATGCCCCTCGGTCTTATAAAACAAATGATAGACACCATCTTTATATACGATATCTCCATCAATGCACGATTTTTTATTCTCAGGTATGAACAACGGCTTGGGTTCTCCCTCCAAATCGGTAAAGTCCTTGTTAGCGTACGCATAGTAAATAACATCCGGCCCTGTACCATATTGCATGGACCAATACACCATGTATTTGCCGGCTTCGGGGTCGAAGATAGTCTGCGGTGCCCATACGCGCTTCAGGTTTTCCTGACCTTCATACCGTTTCTGCATGTTGATGACCGAGTGCGTCCAATTCACTAAGTCCGTAGACTTCAGCATCACCATCGCCCGGTTGGAGTCCCATCCGTTTCCGCTCACCATGTCGGTTACGACCATATAAAAAGTCTTTCCGTCCTCGCAACGCAAGATGTGCGGGTCGCGCACGCCGCCGGTGGAGCTGATTATTTTGGAATCAATCACCGGTTTGTTGTTGTTCAACGCCCAATACGAATAGCCGTCCATGCTGACCGCATAGCAGACGGCTTCTTCACTGATGTGGTTACCCGTGAAGTACGTAAAAAGATAAGCTACATAGTCTTTCTCACAGACTGCTTTTTCCTGGGAGAAGGCGGAACATAATCCCGCCACTCCCAAAATCGATGTAATCACAATGCGTAAAATCGTGTTTCCCATGACAATCTATTTTTTTTGGTGTCAAAAATACACATTTAAATCTATATAAACAACCTCAAAACGGTCAAAATAGGTCTAAAAATAGTTCATAGACACTAAAAAGGCTTAGGAAGCACGCAGATAACGTACCATTTCGCAAGAAGCCAGCAAGAAAGCGCCTACTCCGAAGTTGGAAGTCGAATTTACATCCACCACTTGCCCAGGTATCGCCTTTTCGCCAATGGGCTGTACATAACCTACGCTACCATCCGGCTGCAAGGCTACGTTGGCCAGGTAATTCCATGCTTTCATAACCACCGGTGCATAAGTCGCTTTATCCAGATATCCATTATTGATACCCCACAACAGGCCGTAGGTAAAGAAAGCGGTTCCGCTGGTTTCCGGTCCCGGTGCATGTTCCGCATCCAGCATACTGCGTGTCCAGTAACCTTCGGGTTGCTGACAAGCGGCTACAGCCTTTGCCATAGTCAGGAAACGGTCCATATATTCCTGACGATACGCATCGTTCTCGGGCAAGTCCTTCAAGACCTTAGCCAAAGCAGCCAATACCCATCCGTCACCACGTGCCCAAAAATCTTTCTTCCCGTTCACACTTTTATGATTGGGATAAACGTATTTGGCGTCACGATAATACAAGCCGGCTTCTTCGTCATACATGATGCTGTTGGCATATTCCCAATATTCATGCAGTTTTTCCAAATAAAGCGGATTATTGGTTATCTTATACAATTTGGTCATCACCGGCATTACCATATACAATCCATCCGCCCACCACCAATAATCGTTGTTCGGTGTACTCATTTCGTACTCCATCACTTCGCGGGCACGGGCTATCTTCTGCGTGTCAGGTTCCACCGTGTACAAATCCGCATACACCTGGAAACATATCTGATAATCACCGAACAGCACATAATCATCGGACTCTCCATAACTATATTTCCACTCCTCTTTATTGTCGCTCTTCGCTCCTTTCCACTCGTTGTGTATCGCCCACGCTTCCGAAAAATTATAAGCAGTAGTGTCACCGGTCAGGAAATACACCTCCATGTTACCGGTATGATACGCCGCATTGTCCCAGAAAGAACGTCCATGCACCGGATTCGTCGTTTGCCAGTGGGTATTCACCTTATTGATAATACCGATTACTTCGTCCGCCGTAGGTTGTTTCTGCTCGGCTGCACAAGAAGCCATTTGCATGCAAACAGCCGCTCCCAATACTGTAAAAATACTCTTCTTCATATTTTTTATTTTAAAATGTTTCATTCATAAATGGGAATTTAGATGGCACACAGATGACACAGATTTCACAAGATGACCACAGATTTATTCTTTAAACCTGTAGGCGAAGCCCTTTAAAATCTGTGTAAATCTGTCTCATCAGTGTCATCTGTGTGCCATTAAACACAACGATAAATTATCATTT
>CASGED010000037.1 GCA_949300425.1 uncultured Bacteroides sp. | reverse complement strand
GCTGAACGAATCGGTGAGCCGAGCGATGAGGGTTTCGATTTGTGAGGCGAGGGCTTTAAGTTCAGTACGATCAGCAAACTCTAGCTCTTCGTGATCAGAGAAATCGAGTTCCAGCTCCATAAGCGAGGTAAGGTGAAGCAATTGGTCACGAAGTTTTCCCAATTCTTTGCTGAATCCACCCCGCATTTGATTCATGGCCAGACGATGGGTAGCCGCTGAGGTCGATGCGATAAGGTCTGCCACGGCTTCGGCTTGGCTCAAGTCCATTTTCCCGTTCAGGAAGGCACGTTGGGTGTATTCGCCCGGACCAGCGGCACGGCATCCATTGGCTATGAGAAGTTGCATCACTTGCTGGAGGATGTAGGGCGAACCGTGGCAAGAGATTTCAGTGGAGTCTTCTCCCGTATACGAATGAGGGGCACGGAAAACGGAGATTAAAACTTCATCGATGATTTCGCCTTTGGCATTTTTAATGTGTCCAAAGGTAAGGGTATAGGGCTTGCGTTGCGTCAACGGTACAGAAGAGCTAACAGGGGTAAAGATGCGGTCGGTGAATGCGATGGCATCTGGACCGGATACACGAATCAGCCCGATGGCTCCTCCCTGTGCGGTGGCTATGGCGCAAATGGTATCTGGATTATTCATTTCTGATAAAGTGTTTGTATTAATAGTGTAACTATTTTTTCTAAAGCCTCACGGTCTGTTTCATCAAATGCGTTTAAATAATCGCTATCTATATCAAGTACTCCTTTCACTTCATTCCCTACCAACATAGGTACTACGATTTCGGAGCGGGAAAGAGAGCTGCATGCGATGTGTCCGGGAAATTGGTCTACATCAGGTACTACGAGGGTGCGGCGTTCTGCCCATGCTGTGCCGCATACGCCCCGTCCTTTCTTGATGCGGTAGCACGCCACGCTTCCTTGGAAAGGACCTAATACGAGTTCGTCATTCTTTACCAGATAAAAACCTACCCAAAAGAAGCCGAAAGCTTCGCGCAGGGCGGCGCAGGTATTGGCCAGGCAGGCTATCGGGTCTGTCTCACCCTCCAGCAGGGCGGCCAGTTGGGGCAGGAAGGCGCGGTATCGTTCGGCCTTGCCGAGGGTAGGGGATTGGATGAAAGAGGGTTCCATATCTTTATTATTATCCATTATCAGTTTTTCATTAGAAGCGTGCTCCCCGCCCATACGGCTCCGATGCCTAATGCGAGGCTTAGACCCACATAGAGCACGAATGTACCCGTATAGCCTTGGCGTAGGAGGGCAAGGTTCTCGTTACAGAAGGTGGAGAAGGTGGTGAAGCCTCCGCACAAGCCGGTGGTGAGCAGCAGGCGCACTTCGGTCGAGAGATGCAGGCGGGCGGAGAGGGCGTAGAAGAGTCCGATGAAGAAACACCCCACCACGTTGGCCGTGAGCGTGGCCCACGGGAAGTGGTAGGGGTGGATGCGTTCGTGCATCAGGAGTTGTACGCCATAGCGCAGTACGCTTCCCGCGCCTCCGGCCAGGAAGATGTAGAAGGCTTCTTTCATATCCTGTCCAGCACGGTTTCGATGAGTGTGTCAATCGAGTTTTTATAGCCCGTATTGGCTTCGTGCGAGCGGCGGTTGGCAATGACCATGCACACGGTGGTGGCTTGATGCCCCATGAGGCGGGAGAGGCCGGCCAAGGCTGAACTTTCCATCTCGAAGTTAGTGACGCGCAGTTCTTTCCACTCGAACGTTTCAACTTTCTCGTTTTGGTGCGGGTCGGCCAAAGGAACACGAAGTTCGCGTCCTTGTGGGCCGAAGAAGCCTCCGGCGGCGATGGTGATGCCCCGCACCATGTCTTGACGAGCGATGCGCTCCACCATTTCTTCGTCGGCATGGATGGCGTAGGGAGCCGGGGCGCAGAGGTTGCCCGTCCAGCCCATGTGATTCAGGAAGGCGCGCTCCAAGGGGAGGTCGCACACGGCATTTCGTCCGGCATAGAAGTTGAGCAGGCCGTCAAATCCGATGGACACTTGCGAGCAGATGAAGGTGCCTACAGGCGTGTAAGGCTGGAGGCCGCCGCACGTGCCGATGCGTACCAGCTGAAGTCGGCGCAGGATGTCGCGCTCCTGACGTGTTTGGAAGTCGATGTTGGCCAGGGCGTCCAGCTCGTTCAGTACGATGTCGATGTTGTCGCACCCGATGCCGGTGCTGACTACAGTAATGCGTTTGTCCTTGTAGGTGCCGGTGACAGTATGAAACTCACGGCTCTGCACGTCGCATTCCTTCTCCGTGAAGTGGCGTGCCACGAGGTCTACACGTCCGGGGTCTCCCACGAGGATGACCTTGTCGGCCAGCCATTCGGGGCGCACGTGGAGGTGGAATACGGAACCGTCTTCGTTGATGATAAGCTCGGAGGGAGCGTAATATTGCTTCATTATTGTATTGTTTTATTACTATTAGCCGTTTGTGCCATCCCGCACCGCCATCCGTTGGCGATGTGCCCTACGGGCATCTGTGAGCGGGGTGGGCGAGCGGTGAACATCAGACGGCGTCTGATGTAGGAACAAACGCCGTTTGATGTAGGATCAGACGGCGTCTGATGTGGCATTAAACGGCGTCTAATGCCGGAACAAATCCGGTCTCTTTTATTGTGTTCGCATATTTTACTGGTTTTATTTCCCGCTGCTTGGGGCGGATGGACCAGCCGACGTAGGCCGTGCGATGGTCTCGCGCATGGTGGTGTCGGCCTCGATGTTCTTCATGCGATAGTAGTCCATGATGCCCAAGTTTCCGCTGCGGAAGGCTTCGGCCATGGCTTTGGGCACTTCGGCTTCGGCTTCTATCACCTTGGCGCGGGCTTCCTGTGCCTTGGCCTTCATCTCCTGTTCGGTGGCTACGGCCATGGCGCGACGCTCTTCGGCCTTGGCTTGG
>CASGED010000036.1 GCA_949300425.1 uncultured Bacteroides sp. | reverse complement strand
GCGGTCGGTGAATGCGATGGCATCCGGACCGGATACACGAATCAGCCCGATGGCTCCTCCCTGTGCGGTGGCTATGGCGCAAATGGTATCTGGATTATTCATTTCTGATAGAGTTTTTGTGTCAATATTGTAACAATTTCTTCCAAGTATTTCCGGTCCGTTTCATCGAATGTGTTTAAGTGGTCGGAATCGATGTCGAGCACGCTTTTCACTTCATCCCCTACGATGATGGGCACCACTATCTCGGAGCGGGAGAGGGAGCTGCATGCGATGTGTCCGGGAAATTGGTCTACATCAGGTACTACGAGGGTGCGGCGTTCTGCCCATGCTGTGCCGCATACGCCCCGTCCTTTCTTGATGCGGTAGCACGCCACGCTTCCTTGGAAAGGACCTAACACGAGTTCATCGTTCTCTACTAAATAGAATCCTACCCAAAAGAACTCGAAGGCTTCTTTCAGGGCGGCACAGGTATTGGCGAGTACACTCACCTCATGGGTTTCACCTTCGATAAGGGATGCGAATTGTTGTAAAAAAATATCGTATTGTTCTGCTTTACTAACTTGATTATTGGATTTGAAACTTGCTTCCATTGTTATTGTTGTTTCACCACAGAGGGCACAGAGAAAATAAATTTAAAAGCTCTGTGTGCCTCTGTGTTCTCTGTGGTAGAATTAAAAATTAAATTCGTTCGAGAACCACCCGGATGAGGTCGTCTATTTGACTTTTGTAGCCCGTATCGGCTTCTTGCTTCACACGGTTGGCTATCACCATACATACGGTGGTGGCTTTGTGTCCGAGTAAAAGGGAGAGGCCTGCTAAAGCGGAACTTTCCATTTCGTAGTTGGTGATGCGCTTTCCTTGGTATTCAAAGCTTTCTATTTTCTCGTTTTGATGCGGGTCGGCGAGGGGGATGCGCAGGCGTCTGCCTTGAGGCCCGAAGAATCCGCCACATGCTACGGTAATGCCTCTCACCATATCATCTCCCGCAATGCGTTCCGCCAATTCGGGGTGGGCATGTACAGCGTAGGGAGCAGGGGCGCAAAGGTTTCCCGTCCAGCCTAAATGGTTCAACAGGGCACGTTCCAAGGGAAGGTCGCATACGGTGTTACGTCCTTCGTAGAAATTGAGCAGTCCGTCGAAACCGATAGAGATTTCCGAGCAAATAAATGTACCTGCAGGGGTATAGGGTTGAAGTCCTCCACATGTGCCGATGCGCACTAACTCCAATTGACGCAAGGTGTCTTTTTCTTCACGAGTCTCGAAGTCGATGTTGGCAAGGGCATCCAGTTCGTTCATTACAATATCAATGTTATCACATCCGATACCCGTAGATACTACGGTAATGCGCTTGCCTTGATAGATGCCGGTGATGGTATGGAACTCGCGGCTCTGGATGTCACATTCTTTCGTGTCGAAGTGTGATGCCACCAAGTCCACTCGCCCGGGGTCACCTACCAATATGACCTTATCGGCAAGCATTTCGGGACGTACATGGAGGTGGAATACCGAACCGTCTTCATTGATAATCAGTTCGGAAGGCGGAAAGAAGGTTTTCTTTTGCATAGTCGTGTATGTGCTTTTTACCACAGATTAACAGATTAATAAAATCATGCATTGTTTGCCATTAATTGGAAATTGTTTAAATCAGTGTAATCTGTGGTGAGTTTTTACTTATTTTCCTATCGGCTCGCTTCCGGCGGGATGCTGGTCGGGCTGGGCGATGCTGTTCCGCATGTCGGTATCTGCTTGGATGTTCTTCATGCGGTAATAATCCATGATGCCGAGGTTCCCGCTTCGGAAGGCATCCGCCATGGCTTTGGGTACTTCGGCTTCCGCTTGGATTACATTGGCACGGGCTTCTTCCGCTTTGGCTTTCATTTCTTGTTCCAATGCTACCGCCATTGCGCGCCGTTCTTCCGCTTTGGCTTGAGCGATGTTCTTGTCGGCATTTGCTTGGTCCATTTGGAGAGCTGCACCGATGTTTCTTCCTATGTCAATATCGGCTATATCAATGGAAAGGATTTCGAAGGCAGTGCCTGCATCCAGTCCTTTGCGGAGTACGAGTTTCGAAATGGAGTCGGGATTTTCGAGCACGGATTTATGGTTTTCCGATGAACCGATGCTCGATACGATGCCTTCGCCTACACGTGCCAGCACGGTGTCTTCGCCCGCACCTCCTACCAATTGGCGGATATTGGCGCGTACCGTTACACGGGCTTTGGCGATGAGCTGGATACCGTCTTTTGCCACGGCAGTTACGGGAGGCGTATCAATCACCTTTGGATTGACCGACATTTGTACGGCTTCGAATACGTCACGTCCTGCAAGGTCGATGCCCGTTGCCATTTGGAAGGAAAGTTCGATATTGGCTTTTGATGCTGATACCAATGCGTGTACCACCTTCTCTACGTGTCCACCTGCCATGTAGTGGGCTTCCAGTTCATCGCGGGTAATGGTAT
>CASGED010000035.1 GCA_949300425.1 uncultured Bacteroides sp. | reverse complement strand
TGCGGCAGAGAGTTTCACGTTGGATATGAAGGAGAGCGGCAATGTCTGTGTGGTGGGCGAACCTACGGCAGGCGATACGGGCAACCGTCCGCGGAACTTCTCCACGTCACACGAGGTCTGGTTCCGTATTCCCACCCGTGAGCCACAGAAGTCCCCGCAAGGTTTCCCGATGGAAGGCGTGAATATTCCCCCGCATCACGTGGTGCATCAGACGGTGGGGGATTTTATGCAGGACAAGGATACGCAACTGGCGTATGTGTTGGGGATGATTGCGGGGGAGTGAGCGTTGCAAGCGTTTTTTCACAACTACCCCATCGGGTAGTGCGCGTCCCGTTTCATGAAAAAAGAACGCCACTCCGTGCCGGACACATGTGCGGAATGGCGTTCTTCCTGTCAAGGGACAATCCGTCACTCTAACGGATTCTCTGTTACATCTTCGCCGTCACCATCCGGCTCGGACGGAGTGGAACCGCCGCCGGAGGTCAGGCCCTTCACCTCTTTGTAGTTCTCCAACGAAGCGTATTGTACGCCCTCGTCGTCCACGCCCGCGTTCTCGAACGACAGGTCGTTCAGGATGGAGGCGCGCAGGTCGGAATCGATGGTAAATACAATCTTGACATTCCGAATCAGGTTCGTATTGAACTGCGTGATGTCGTTCACGCCTTCGCTGCCGAACGATACCCGGAATGTGCCAAGGCCGGGAATGCGCACGCGCTTGCCTTGCACGGTCTGATTATGAATAAACTTTCCGATAAGTTTGGCAGCCGATGAAAGCTCGAAGTCAGCCATCGTGGTGTCTTCTGTTGCCAAACGTGTCATGATTTTTTCATCTACCGCCTTTCCCGTCTTGGGTACGGCATACCACTTGCCCGGTTCTGTGGGCTTCTGCGGATTCTTTTTCCGCTGCAATTTGTAAGGAACTCCCATAAGTCACTGGTTTTAAGGATTATACATTAAATTTTCTCTCCTACGCATCTCCTCATTCAGCATGTCCGGCACTCGCCGTTCGGGAGATACGTAAGTGTGCAGTCGACACATACGTATGTCTCACCTCGACACATACGTATGTCTTGCATCGACACATACGTATCTCCTCACCCGACACATACGTATGTCTTAAACGAACACTTACGCAAGTAGTCATTATGTAAATACGTATTACCATACCAAAGAGCTACGTGTCACTGCACGACACAAATATAACACTCGGAAGAAGGATTTCCAAGGAAACGGACATATTCTACAACATAAAATGGCGAATATTTCCTGCGTATTTCGATGCGTCCGTCTGTCGGGAGGGTATAAAAATAGCTACCGAGGCAGGGCCGGGGTAGCTATCGTATGTCATTGCTCCGCTACGACGCTGGTGATGGGGTGGCGGTTGCCCTCTACGTTTGTGAGGAAGGCTTTGGCGGAGCCGAAGTTGAGGTACATGTCCAGGCGGATGGGGAGGTGGTTGTCGTCGTCGGAGATGAAGAAGGTGATGACTTCTTTCTCTTCTTTCGCCTCGCCCACGTACTCTACGAAGGAGAAGACCAGGCAGCGGTAGGTGATGTCGTTGTTGGCTTTCACGTTCTCGATGCCGCGGTATATCAGCGTCTGCTGCTCGACGCGGCGGCCGGTGGCCATGGGGAAGTGTACTTTGTCACCCACCTTGAAGTCGGTGGCCTTCCACGAGCGGGCCTGGCCGAGGATGCTGAGCATGTCGAAGATGCAGCGGCTGTCTTCGTACTCCATTTCTTGCGTCTTGCGGTCGGCGGGTTTGTACCACGTGCGGCGTTGCTTGACGTGGGAGGTGCCGTCGCGGTAGGCGAACCAGGCTTCGTCCTTGGTGTGGCGTTTGCCTTCCTCGGCGGCCTTGCAGAAGTATTGGGGTTCCAGTTGGTCGGTGACGTGGCAGACGAGGGTGTCGCGCATCTTGAAGAAGAAGTCGGCGCGCTTGCTGGTGTGTGACTTGAGGCTGAAGCGGTAGCCTTCGCGGCCTTCGTAGGTGGCTTTGTCGGTGGTCAGTTCGGCGTAGCCCACTTTTATCCAGATGAACTTCCAGTTGAACATCAGGTCGTAGGAGACGTGCTCTCCGGGCTGGAAAGCGGTGTTGACCGCCGTGCATTGGGCGTCGGCCCGGGCGGCAAAGAAACAACATGCCAGCACGGCCAGCGTCATGCGGAGCTTTTTCATAAGTTTCATGTTTTGGTTCATAACTGCTTTTGTTTTTTGTTTATCGTCTGTTGTTAGTTCGGTTCTTTTTGTCCTCGTCGGGCTTCTGTTTCTTCAGGTCCAGGGGCTTCTGCTGGTCCAGGGGACGGTCGGTGGGGTTCCAGGACTGTTGCAGGTCGAAGTTGGCTTTCAACTCCAGCACTTGGTAGTAGTAATACACTTTCTCGGGCTGAAGCTTCGTCTCGTAGTCGCCCGTGTCCCACTGTCCGTTGTTGTTGGCGTCGTCGATGAGGCGTGCGCCGTACTTGCCGGGCGGCAGGTAGTAGAAGTCGGCGTGACCATCGACTACGGGCACGGTGCGCACCACGGCGTCCTGTTCGTTCAGCAGTTCGACGAAGGCCGTGGGGGGCGCTCCCGCGATGTCGAACAGGATGGCGCCGTATTCCTCAACGGTCTTCACCTTGAACTCGTTCTGTATCTTGTCCGTAAACAAGCCGTACAGGCCGTGTATGGCCATGGAGTCTACGGCAAACTGGTAGCTCTCGCCGGGCGTCCAGTCGGCGTAGATGTTGTAGAGCTTCAGGTCCAGGGAGTCGCGGTGGAAGTCGTAGGGGATGTCCTGCCACAGGGAGTCGACCTTCAGTTGCAGGTGGATGGCGGAGGTGTCGATGCTTGCCACCGGTTCCTGGAAGGTGAGGGAGATGTAGTCGTACACGTCCATGGACGACGGGGCGTAGACTTCTACCGGGAGGAACTCGGTGGGCAGGACAGGTTCGGGGGCTTCAATCTCATTGCCTTCGGCGTCGCGCTTCTTTTTCTTCTTGGCCTCTTTGCGGAGTTCTTCCAGCTTCTTCTTGTCCGCCTCGGCCTTCTGCTCCATCAGTTTCTTGTAGCCGACCTTAGACTGCAGGCGCACGGTGTCGATGCGTTGCACCAGCTTGCCCAGTGTGTCCGTCTCCATATAGGTCAACTCCGCACGCAGCGTGTCCTGCTGGTAGAGCAAGGAGTCTTTTATCCAATAGTGTATGGTGTCGTTGCGTCCCGTGGTCTGCTCGATGACGAAGGCGTCGCGCTCGTCGAAGTTCAGTCCGCGCAGCAAGGGGAGCGTATCGGCGGGTGCCGTGAAGTAGAGGCTGAACTTCTGCGGAGTCAACCGCTCGGTCTTGGCCAGACGTTGGTTGAAGTATATCTCCTTGAAGCAGCGCAACAGGATGTCGTCCGGCAGGTAGTGCGTGTATTGGCGCTCCACGATGGTGTCGATGGTCAGGGAGTCAATCCAGGTCGTGTCCTGACGCATACGGAATTCATAACGGGGGATTACGAGCGAGTCGTTCCAGGCTATCTGCTCCATGGGTTGGGAGAAGTAGACATTCTGGTCGGCGTCCTGCAAGGCGTAGATGCGGTAACTGCCCGGCGCCACGCCCCGGATGGAGAAGCGTCCCCGACTGTCGGTGCGCCCCACACGCTCGAAGGGCATCGTGGTGAAAGCCGTATCGGACAGGTTGGAGTAGAGGCCTACCAGCATTCCCTTCACCGGCTCTAAGTTCGAAGCGTTCAGCACCGTGCCGGATACGGCCATCGTGTCCAGCCGGTCGCCCGTGGAGAAGGTGAAGGTGAACAGTTCCAACGGGTTGCCCTCGTTGTTGTCCTGAATGGCGTCGCCAAAGTCGATGGTGTACGTCGTGTTGGGCTTCAGCGTGTCGTTCAGGTTGACGATGACCCGCTTGCCGCTGGTGCGAATCTCCGGTTGCTGTATCTGAGGCGGGGATATGACCACCTTCTCGTTGGGCTGGTCCAGCTTGATGTATTCATCGAACGTGATGGAGATGCGGTTGCGGTCGTAGTTCAACTGCCCCGGCGCGGGACGGCTCTCTACGAACACGGGCGGGTCTTCGTCTATCGGTCCACCCTCGATGCGGCCTATGCTGGCACACGAATAAAGCAGCACGCCCAGCACAACGGGCACCGGCAAACGTTGTATAAACAAGGGGTTATGTTTCATCCAAAGGATTGTCTTCTTGAGAATGTTCATGCTATCTGCAAACTATAAATATACATTTGCAAAGATACAACATCTATCCATACCCGCTAACGATGGGATAAACTTTTTAGATTTTTATAAAACCTCCACATCTACGCATACCTATGGAAATACGATGGACGAAACTATCGCGGCAACAATCTTATTCCTATGTCGTGTACTCCTTTCAGTGTGCTGTCCGGCATTAAGGAAATCAAACGAAAATATAAGGTATCAGCCCCCGTTGAATCAGGATGGAACATGCCTGCATAGTGGGAATGCTGATACAGGTAGCCTAAACCGCTTCCAGCCCATCTGCCCTGTTCATCTGTCAAAGACAGGTTGACAATCGTATCTTGCCGCGGAGTAACTAATTCTACCACAAGATTACGATACGGATAGGCATTCGTATGGCGTACATCCACCCAAACGTCCCATGCTGTCCCGATACTCACACGGGCGTAAGTCACAGAATCCACGGTCACGGGTAACTCCACCGTATCTGTCTTTTGCCAGCCTTCATCGGGGATATGGGCATAGGAACGTCCTATAGGAGGATTGACGCAAGCCGTTAAGGTCAATAAGAAAAAAAGATAAATAAAAGCCTTCATTCTCAGGTTATTCGTTTGTCTTTTCCTCACCGGCAGGCTTTTTCTTTTTATTGTTTTTGTTTCGTTTGGGACGACCGTTGGCAGGTCCGGCCTGCGCTTGTACCGCAGGTTGTTGGGGCTGCGCTTGTTGGGATTGTCCTGAAGCCGCTTTTTTCTTCTTCTTCTTAGCACGGTTCTCTCCTCCTTTACGGTTGCTACGGTCAAAGCGTGTCAGGCTGTCCTGTTCCAGCAAGTCCGCGGGACGGGCGCTTTTTTCTGGGTTGGCATCATCGTCCAAACGCTCCGGCTTCTGTCCGCGACGATTCAACTCCATTACTTCCAATGCCCGGCGTGCGCTCACCGTCACTGCTCCTTCCAAAGAGCCTTTCTGCGTACTATACGTGATACGACCCGCCAAGATGTCTGCCTTCAGATAATAATAAACGGCTTCGGTCGTTTCTAAAGAAACTTCCCGGCTTGGCATACGCTTCGTTGCTTCCACATAGACGTCTGCCTCGTAATTTAAGCAGCATTTCAACTTTGCGCACTGACCCGCCAACTTCTGCGGATTCAAAGCTATGTCTTGTAAACGGGCGGCTGCCGTAGCCACGGAGACAAAGGAAGTCATCCAAGTGGCACAACACAGTTCACGTCCACATGGTCCGATACCTCCGATACGGCCTGCTTCCTGCCTGGCGCCTATCTGTTTCATTTCGATACGTACCCGAAAAGCCTCAGCTAACACTTTAATGAGCTGACGAAAGTCTACTCGTCCTTCGGCTATGTAGTAGAAGATGGCTTTGCCGCCATCGCCCTGATACTCCACATCGCCTATCTTCATCTCTAAGTTCAAGTTTAATGCTATCTGACGGGCGCGTATCATGGTATCGTGTTCACGCGCCTTGGCTTCTTGCCATTTCTCCAAATCATTGGTTTTAGCTTTTCGATAGATGCGACGCGCGGTTGCCTCAGGTTTCAAACTCGCTTTGGCCATTTGCAAAGCTACCAAAGGGCCAGTCAATGTCACGACCCCGACATCGTGCCCGGGCTGAGCCTCTACGGCCACAATGTCTCCTTTATGTAAATCTAATCCACTTACATTGCGGTAATATCCCTTGCGTGTATTCTTAAACTGCACTTCCACATATCCTGTGTCCCGCGATTCGCCAGTAGGAATATCCGCCATCCAGTCATACGTGTTCAATTGCTTGTCCTGCCTCCCGCAACTTTGGGCGCACAGATTTCCGCTTCCATTATGTAATATCCAATTCATCAATTAATCTACTATTTTACTATTTACCATTTACAATCCTGTTTTATTCACCATTTACCTATTGATCACCTTGTGCATGATACCCGGTAGATGATTTTATGATTTTAGCAACACCGTTACCTTCAGTATGTAGTCGAAGAACACCATGCGGGGGTTTACGTTGCGTTCTATATGTTCTTGTGCCTCAGCCGTCAATGCAGCCAACTGCCGAACATTACGCTCATTGACGAATGGGGCGAAACGCTGAACGAACTCTTGCTCTCCTTGAGACATGTAGTCCAACTCCGGCTGATGAAAATTGCTGATGAAACTCTCACGCAACATCCGGCCTGTATATGCTAGAAAAGCGGCTTGCCGAGTGCGTCCTCCGGCTGCCATCCCTTCGCTCCAGGTTTTCATTTCCCGAGCGCGGCGAGCCCAGGCCAATCGCATCAAGGAGACAAAATCCTGCAACATGGCTTCATGTATCTCGTCATCCGTCACATCTGTCAAGGCTTTCGGCCAACTACCCGCCGCCCTGCGTGCGGCTTCTTCAGCTCGCCCCGGCTCTACTCCCACATGCTGAATCAATTCTTTCACCAAAGCCTCTTCCGCTATAGGCGGTACGTCTATGCGTTGCACACGGCTTCTTACGGTAGCTATCACCCGATCCGGCTCTTCGCTCACCATCAGGAATACTGTTCCACGGGGTGGCTCCTCCAGCAACTTCAGCAATTTGTTGGCGCATGCCTCGTGCAAGCATTCGGGCAACCATATTATCACCATTCTGCGTCCGGTCTCCGTATTGGCTTTCAGGCTCAGCTTGCGGGCCAGCAAATCACTCTCACGGGCATATATTTGCGGTTGGACATTTGTGGACGCGTCCATTCGGCGATTCCACTCTTCCAGATCGGCATAAGGATTTTCTTGCAGCATTTGTCTCCATCCCGGCAGATAATCATCACAGGTTTCCCGCTTGCGTTTGGTGTCTTTCACTACCGGATATACGAAATGTACATCCGGATGCGCCAAAGCTTTCCACCATCGGCACGAAGGGCACATACCGCAGGCTTCTCCTTCTTTCATAGGATGGTCACAGCCCAAATAGCGTGCGTACTTCAGTGCCAAGAATAATTTACCGGTTCCTCTCGGCCCGCACAACATCACTCCTTGCGCCACTCGTCCCTGTCGCGCTTCGTTTGCCAACCGTGCTAATACGTCCCTATGGAAAAAAGGTTCATTCATACATAAATTTTTTTTGCTACTTGCGCAATGCTCTCCGTGGCACCCATAGCATAAAAATGAATGCTGGGTACACCGTGTTCCATCAGTTCCCGACATTGGCGGACGCACCACTCTACTCCTACTTGCTCCACTTCCCGATCGTCCTTACAAGTCTCTACCCGCTGAGCCAGTTCCTGAGGAATGTCCACTTTGAACGTTTGAGGTATAACCGCCAATTGTGCTTTGCGTTTCAAGGGTTTGATGCCGGGTATGATAGGCACATCTATACCCGCTTCTCTCGCCCGACGCACAAAGTCGAAATATCGGCTATTATCATAAAAAAGTTGTGTCACAGCATATTGGGCACCCTGTTCTACCTTCCGTACCAGCCAATAAAGGTCTGTCTGCATATTAGGCGCTTCTTCATGTTTCTCCGGATAACAAGCCACACCGTAGCTGAAAGGCACAGAGGGCTTGTGCGCCATTGGACTTCCGTCCTCAAATATTCCTTTGTTGAATCGTTCTATTTGTCCTTGAAGCTCCAACGCATGTGTCCATCCATCTGGTTCGGGTGTAAAAGCCCGCTGGTGTTTGGCCTTATCTCCACGCAGCACCAGTAAATCCGTAATGCCTAAGTATTGCAAATCGAGCAAGGCATACTCTGTTTCCTCTGTATTGCACCCGCTACACACGATGTGAGGTACGGGAGTTACTCCATAGCGATTCTTGATGGCAGCGGCCACGGCCACCGTTCCTGGTCTTCGTTTCGTCCATCTTCGTTTCCACAATCCCTCGCCCGCATCTTCATAGCAATATTCGCTACGATGTGTGGTGATATTGATATACAACGGATTGTATTCAGTCAACGTATCTATTGTTTCCCAAAGTCCTTCTATACCGGTGCCTTTCAACGGGGGCAACACTTCGAAAGAGAAGGCCGTTCTTTTCGTATTCTTTATTAATTCAATGACGCTCATATTTATGCGAAGTCTCTTACTGACAATATTATGATGTGTTTCTGCAGACAAATATACGAAAAATGTGATAAAAGGTGCTTTCCCTCGGATAGTTTCTGCATTTTTTAGGGTATTGTTCTAGTTTCTTCTTGATTATGAAAGGAAAAAGTCTCGCTTTGTGTCATTGAAAGCGAGACTTTGTCATTGTCAATGCGAAACTTTGTCAATCGTTCTTTTTCACGCATCGGATGTTGAGTGCCCTATAGTATTTACCGCTCGGCACCTTATTGTTGCCAAAGTTTATCGCATTGTTGCTATGCATTAAAAACACAGCACCCGTAGGCAAAGATGTCTGACCTTTCTTTTTCCCGGCCCAATATCCCCCGGTAATCTCATAATTCATGCGTTTGGTTTCTTCCTTATCGTTTACTGTATAATACCCATTGGGCAAAAGACCAAGGCCGGTCAAATTGGTCACAGGGAACACCGCGTCTGTGTCGGAAATTCCTTTCCAAACGCCTCCTTTTATAACGGAGGCGTCCCGATGTATATAGGCTATAAGTCTATCCCAGTCGTCAGCGTCGGGTATTTTCCAGCCGTAAGGAGCCAATTCACCTTCCAGCAGGGTCTCCCCAGGATAAAAATAAGTATCGCCCTGTACCATGTAGCCGGATTTCCCGCTCAACCGTGTCAGCTTCCTCAAATCCCCGCCAATTGCTTCCTGATAACCTGTCGCCCGTAAGTCTTCGCGCATCCAGTACTGGGTGCCCACTTTTACAATAGGGTATTCTTGTAATTCCCCGCCTCGTGTGTCGCGCAAGCTATGGGCTTTGACATTCACATGGGCCGGCCTGCTGGGCTTGGAAAGGCTTATCGCTCCGCTTCCGTCGATATAGAATTGGGTAACAGGAGCCAACTTACCCTCTGTATACTCAAAAGTATTGTCCGCTTCGTCCCATCGGATGTTTCCGCCATGTATGGGCAGTTCTTCGTTCTCTACTCTTAATACGATGCCCTGACTCAGTTCTGCTTCTTCATTTTGGACGGGATAGACAACAATTGCTTCCGAAGAGAGAGAAGCATCGTCCGCCAATAAATACTCCTTACAAACTTCAGCTACCGGTTTGTTTTCGTAATAGACCCGATAAACATAGGAGTCCTTGAAGGACAAACTGGCTATGCGAATGGTCGACAAATCATATTCCGTATCGCCCTCAGCTTCCGTGCTGTATTCCCATTCTTTGATGTTGGCGGTTGCTGTACTCAGTGTACTGCTGGTCGCTTGAAAGGCATGAATGTCTATTTCACAAACCGTGTTGCTTTCCATTTCTATGTCAGGCATCGGACAGGTGTAAAGCCGCCCGTTCCATTCCATGATAAAAGCTTGCTCGTCCTCGTCATTCTCTTGCGGAATGATAATAAATTCCTTCCCCACAAGTTTTCCACCTTTCTTTTCCCATTTGCCGTAGGGGACAATGTCTACCACATGTTCCATACCATTAAAAGAATCAGACAAAACATTATACTGGGCACGAGTCTTAAATCCTGACGCAATGATGTAAGGGTCGGCCTCTAACAGGTCGTCTATATCTTCATCCTCCGAAACAGACAATGCTATCTCTATTTTTGTCAGTTTATGTTCAAATTCCAGCTCAATCGGAGCCTCGCTTCCTCCTACCTCTTCAACTTGGGCCATTAGGAAATCTGAAGCCGAGAGATTAGCCGCTGAGCTTTGATTGCTCTGCACGCTTACTTGTAAGCACGAACTTCCGGCTTCAATTCCTCCTTTGTCATACGGGTAATAAGCCATAATGTCCAATTCTGCATCGCCTTCCGGATAGAAAATTTCCCGCTCGGGTATCAGTTCGGCATTTCCATTGCTTATCAACCGCAAATTATCAATATATCTGTCCTGGTCAATATCCACATCGGAAAATGTAGCAAACAGACCAATCTCATCCTCCTTGTCGAATGAGTTCCCGGATACTTTTGTATGGGTTGAACTAATCTCCTTTACCGAGAAAGTCATAGGAATATTACCCGGTTGATACTCTTCTCCTATATTGTTGACACAAGCCGCCGAAAACAAGCATAGTAATCCAATGCCGGTTGAGCCATATTTATTCATAGACGCGTTATTTTGTATTTCTATCTTTTTACTCCTTTACGCAACGAATGGACAAGGCTTTATAATAATCGAATCCCGACATTATAGATCCCGAAAGAGTATATTCATTCAATTCTCCCCTGAAAAGAATGATATTTTCCGGAATAGACGTGTTGGTCTCATCCATACACCAATAACTATTTACCTGGCCCTCATTCGAATGCTTGCCATTACCCCATGTTCCTAACGCACGAATACTGAGTTCTGTCTGATTCGTCGCAGGAGCGGCATCTTTTTCTTCTTCCTCCTCTTTCGAAGAAACCGGAGCCCAATCACCTGCTTTTATCATGGAGACATCACCACCGATATAATCATTTAGTGTTTCCCAATCCGCCAATGTTGGAATTTTCCATCCCTTGGGAGCCAACTCGCCAGCCAACACCGCGTCACCGTTATAGAAATAAATATCTGTATCGGTAGGATGGAAATAACCGGCTCCTTCTCCGAGATTAGTTTTAGAGGTCAAAGCCGTACCATCTTGATAATAGATTGTACGCAAATCTTCTTGCATCCAATATTGCTTACCAACCTTTACTACCGGATATTCTATCACGTCTTTTCCCCGAATATCACGCAACAGGTAACTGATAATATTCACATTTGCCGCATTGAGCGATTCGTTCGCAAGAAAAGAACCGTCTTCTCCCACGTAGAATTTAGAAACTGCCTGTTGGTCTCCTTTCTGATAGGTGAATCCATTTTCGTCCGTTTCCCAACAAAGTTTTCCTCCGCAAATGGCATTTTTCACATCCAACAGGCATAGGACGGTGCCATTCTTCAAGTCTGCTTTTCCTGTTTGACTGACGATGGGATAATGTACGATGGCTCTGGAAGTCAACGAGTCGGAAATGAGATATTCCTTGCAGATTTCTGCAATGGCTCTGCCTTGGTAGTAGATTTGATAGATATTGGAAGAAGCAAAAGATAGAGAAGAAGTATGGATGACACTGTGATTTTGTTCATTACTGTTTCCTCCAACCTCGGCGTCTGTCCAATCTGTAATGCTTCCGGCTATTCCCGTGAGTTGTTCGTTTTCTTCTTTCTGAAATTCAATCGTTATCTCACACTGCTCTGCTGCTTGCAGTTCCACACTGGGCATCAAGTAAGTATATATTCTTCCTTTCCATTCTATAATGATGGATTGTTCCTGTGAATGAAGAGTTTGTGGAATAAAAATCAATTCCTTACCCACCAATTTATTCTCTTTCTCAGTCCATATCCCATAAGGTATAATGTCGCTTGGCGTTTGCAAGTCGCTGATGGTTCCATCTTCTAAGTTGCAATTGGCTTCCGTTTTGATGCCGGTCACTATAATCCGTGGCTGATTCTCCACCAATTCGGAAAGGTCTTCTTCCTCTTCGGGCACCAAGGTTATCTTGAGTTTGGAAAATTTATGTACGAAAGTTAATTGAACCGCTTCCGGACTACTGCTTATCCCTTTCTTTTGCGTCCATAAAAAGTCACTTTTTGAGAAGTTCTCCGAAGTACTTTGGTCAGTCTGTATAAAAACGGGAAGAATAGAACTTCCTGTAGATAATCCGTCAGATTGATAAGGATGATAAGCTGTAAAATCGAGAGAGGCATTACCTTCGGGATAATATACAATCTCTTTCGGTGTAAAATTTTTGCCGTCTGTGGTTGTCAATAATAGATTATCAATATATCGTTGGTCATTCAACGTTGCTGGAGGCAATGTGGCAAACAGCCCTATTTGGTCTTGTGGTTCAAAAGCGGTAGCTGTTGTTTTGGTCATTATATGTTCTGTTAATGCACTCATATTGACGGAGAAACAGATAGGAATATTACTCTGTGCAATGGTAGTTTCTGCCTGTTCAGTACAGGCCGTCACCGCTAATAAACCATACCACATCAGACAAGATGTGAGTATAGCTGAAAAAAGATTTTTGATTGTATTCATTTCGTGGTTTGCTATTTATTATTTTGGGCGACAAAAGTAGAGAAAAAATTATTTCGTACAAAGGATATTTGGGGGATTTTCTTAAAAAAATGATTTTTCCGTATAAAAAGTGATAGAAGCTGAATAAGGTGACGTTGCATCTTGCGGCACACTCACTATGTGCGTGTAACCAAATATCCCCGCTCGACATGAGAGCCTGAGTTTTGGACAACCTCAAATCCGCAATTACTTTACGCCATGAATTATTTGACTCCAATAGATGTCGATGTTCTGCAAAGAATGTTCAAAACCAGGACTCATACAGGGCATATGCAGATTTTTTCGGAAGGTCAGCAGCGTTTGGCACACGGGGTCAACATGTGGTGGATTTTCCATATCCGTCAGAACGGATAGCCGATGGCGAAATTCAGTGTCAGTCCGTCGCCGAAGCGGGGGATGTTGTAATAGCCACGACCGTTGTTCAAACGGGAGGGGTCGTGCAGGGCTATACCCAAGTCAAGACGGAAGACCAACAGGTCGAGGTCGTAGCGCAGACCAAAGCCTGTACCCAAGGCGATTTGCCGGGGAAAGTTGCGCAGGCGGAACTCGCCATCAAGGCGTCCTTCGTCGGCACGTAGCAGCCAAACGTTACCCGCATCGAGAAACACGGCACCATGAAGGCTACCCAACACGGGGAAACGGTACTCGGCATTGGCTTCGAAGCGGATGTCGCCCACGTGGTTGAGGTAGCCATAGCCAGCCGTACCTTCCACCCCTGAGGAGTAACCGCCCGGACCGATACTGCGGGCAGAGAAGGCGCGGATGCTGTTGGCGCCTCCCACATAGAACTGTTCGGTATAGGGTGCGGAGAGAACATTTCCATAAGCCCATACCACTCCCGTAGCCACACGGGTAGCCAACAGACCGTACCGACCTAAGCGCAAGTGATGGCGGAATTCAGTGTTGAGCTTGAGATACTGGGCGAAAGGTACGCCTAACAGTTGCTTCTCACTGCGGCCTAAGCTTTGTCCCAAGGCACCGTAGAGTAAAGAAGTGACATTTCCCGCTGAAGTAAACGTGGTCTGCCACCAATGGGAAGTGCGCCGACGGGCGCGCAGTGAAGTGTCGTCGTAAGTATAGGTGTATTCCATAGCAGGAATAAACTGATTCCGCAAGCTGGCATAGAGTGCCGGATTAGCCTCTTGCAAGGCTTGAAATTCAGCTGTGGGATGGCGCAGCACATTGAACGTCAGCCGCAGCGGAGTCAGACTATGGCGGCGCAAGGAGCTTGGCTGGAATTCGTAAGTGGCACGCCCGCCGAAGGCCAGTAGCTTGTAATAACGGGCACGATTTTGCTGGAGGGCATAGAGGCTGAAGGTGGTTGTGGCGGGAAAATCGTATTCGTGACGACCCAGCCGGGGAAACATCACACGAGGAAAAGCAAGCGAAGTGGACACGCCATACTCGTAGCTATTCATGGACGAGGCCGCACCGCCACCCGTCTGCCATTCGTAAGCACCGGTAAGCTCCACTTCCCAACGCTCGCCACCGCCAAAGACGTTGAGCCGCGAGAGGATGAACGCCGCGCCGGGGCCTACTTGATTATTACTTTTGAGCTTGAGGTTGAAGTCCAGTTCCGCGTCGTAACGCAAGGCAGGTGTCAGGCGGATGTTTACGTCCAAGGTATCACACAGAGCGGACGTGTCACGCGGGACGAACCCGATATCCGTGGTGCGGAAGATACCCGTTTGCGCCAAGCGTTCCTGTACGCGTTGTTGGCGGTGAAGGTTGTAGAGGCTGTAGCGGCGGGAGGCGGGAGAGCGTTGTTCGGCTGTGCTGTCCTGTTGGGGCCGCTTGAAACGGAAGTTTCCATAGTCAGTCCATCGGTAGAGCATGGAAGGACGGACATATGGCCGCGAACCGTGATAGTAGATGCGCATCCCGCGGTAGAACAGACTGTCAGTAGGTGCCTCGCCGTTTCGCCCATAAAGGTAAATGGATTTGCGACCCAAGTAAAAAGGTTTTTCAGCCACAGCAGGTATTCCTGCTACGGGCATCAGGCGCAGACTGACATAGTGGCCGGGGATGCGGGCCGTATCAGCTTGGTAAGTCAGGTAATCGGGCCGAAAGTAATAGAGGCCCGTATTACGCAGCAGATTACTTACGCGGGTGCGTTCAGCGTCAAGGTCGAGCACGTTAAACTGCTGTCCGGGCCGGAGTTGCGAATGTCGGCGGACAGCATTCAGAATACGGTCGGTGCGAGGACTGAAACCTGCATATTCCAAGGTGTCAATCATTGTAGGCGGACCCATGTGTACAGTGTATTGCAAGCGGGCTTTCAACGAGTCACGCGAATGCACAAAGGTATCGCACGACACGGAACCACTGAAGTAGCCGTAATCGTGTAGCAGGTTGGTGGCGGCACGCATACGGATGTCCGGCGCTACGGCAGATAACAACACGGGTTTGGCACCGAAACGCCGGAAAATCCATCGGCCCAAGCCTTTTTCGTAATGGGAGAAACCATTGTACACCCACAAGCCCAAAGGGAACGGGACGCGCAAGCGCGAACTGCCCAACAGGGAATTGTTAGGAGCGGTAGCCAAGGCAGCTTCCACTTCCTCCAAAGCCGTTTCGCCTATGGCGGTCTCGCTGCGCTCTTCCACTACAATAGGCTTCTGCCCGATGTAGAGCACTTCGCCCGGCGGCAAGTGTTTAGTCGTAGAACAGGCTGCAAAGCAGCACAACAGCAAGAGCAATGTAAATTTCTTCATAGGTTCATTCCTCCTCTTTCTTTCGGAATATAAACAGTTCGCCCAAGCGGTCCACCTTACGGCGAAGCACGAGGCCGACGCCCGTCTCCGTAATTTCACCGTCGAGCACACTCTCGTAATTCTTGTTATAGAAGGCGCGGACATAGCGGGTGCCCGAAGCGTCCAGGCGATATTCCAACGAGATATTGTCGATGAAAGACTCCACGCTGTTGGTGGCTCCAGTTCCCGTGGAGACTTTCCCTCCGATGACTATCTGTACTCGGTCGTTGAAGAAACGCTGGGCGTAACGGAAACTGTAGTCTGTCTGTTTGTCACCCGTTTCGGCCGAAGTGCGGTCTTCTACACCCACGCTGATGCTGGCGTTCTTCACTTGGCCGGCCAAGGAGTTTATCTGGCTTTGCAGCACGCTGTTCAGTGCCGCGCCCATGTCCAAACCGCTCCCTTTCACACCACTGTTCAGGTAGATGCCCGTGGCCAGCATAGCGATGGCCTGTTTATTGCGCTCGTCGGTGCCCATAGCCAATAGTTCGTTTTGTACCGTGGCATCGTGGGGCGCAGCGATGTCGAATTGCAGTTGGGGCGCGGAAAGTTGGCCTTGGATACCGACAGATACGTCAAAGTCCACCATGCGTGTAACGCCATTATCGCCTTCAGCTACCGACGCTCGTATCTGTTCGATGGCCGTGAGGTCCAATGCTGGATTCATCACGTCACCCCGCCAATCCACGTAACTGCCCCGGCTGATGCGGAATTCTTTTAGCGGAATGACTGGTAGCGAGTACTTCAGCCGGCCATCGGACAACGTATAACGTCCCATCAGGCTCATGTCACCTTGTAGCGTATAGCGCAGGGAGAGGTCACCTCCGCCTTCCAGTTCGATATACTTACCGCCGTCGGGACTAAGGTCGGCCCGCAGGCGGACTGCGTCATCAATGCGCACCGTCATTAGCAGGTCGACGCCTCCGGGCGGTGCGGCGGTTTGCGGGCGTGATGCGGACACGGTGTCGCCGAAGGAGACAAAGGTGACCAACCCACTCAGACGGTCATCCACCGTGAGGGGCGAGTCTGTCAGTACGTAGGTCAGGTTGGTAGTACCCAACAGATGCATGCCGCCACGTACGGTCAAGGCGTTTATCGGTCCTTTCACGGTGGCGTCCAGGTCGGCTATAACCTTGCCGTAAACCAAGCTTTCGCGGGTACGCCGTGCGTCCAACAGCGTGTAGTTGTCGGCTCGTAGGCGGAGGTCAGCCACCGGACCCTCAGGCGTGTCCAGTGTTACATCGCCCGTTATGGTGAACGGGTTGGAACTAATCGTGTAGATGGAAAATGTATCCAGTCGTACTCGGCCATCTTCCAGCCGAATGGGGCTACGGCTCAGGTAATAACGCGCCCCCAGCGTATTGACGTAGACCGACGCACTATCCAACTTCACGCTTCCGAAGGCTTGCGGCTTGTCTGGCGTACCTGTCAGACGAAAATCGCCGTTTGCCCGTCCTGCCAGTTTTGCCGTACCTTCAGGCAGAAAGACATTTGCCACTGCCAAGGGTAGTCGTTTGAGAGTCGCCCGTAAGTCGAGTGGCATTTCCTCGTCTTTGCCCATGTCCAATCTGCCCTTGACATCCATTACTTCCAGGCTGTCCAATGCCAATGTGGCAGCCAAATAGTGTCTTCCACCTTCGCGCGGTAGCCACGAGACGTCCACACCCACATCGCCCACGGGGCGGCCTTCATAAGCCATCTGCCTCACGTTCGCCTTTCCCGTCACGTGCAGAGCCTTTCGCGTCTGTTTGTATTGCCCTTCCACGGAAAGCAAGCCCGTCAGTTGCGGTAAATAGGGCATCACTCGGCTCAGTTCGCTCAGGCGGAAGCGGGTAATCGCCACTTGTGTGTTCTGTAGTGAGACGGTGTCCGTCCGGTCGGACATCAGCCGGAGACCAATACCGTCATCGCTACGCATGTCCACCCCAGCGTAAACATGCCCGTCGCGGTGGAGGTATATCCGGTTGGCTTGGTCAGCAAAGCCGAAGCGACGGTAGGCGATGACAGGCTGTTCCGGCAGCAAGCTCAGCAGCAGACCGTCCCCCCATCCATGCCCTTTAGTCAGGGGGCTGGCGTTCACGCCTAACAGAACGCCCGTGACTCCCTCCCCATCTACATACTTCAGAGTCAATTCGGCGTTCTCGTCTCTCAGTTCGCCTGTCAATGTGGCACGGAAAGCGAACGGTAGACTTCCGTGCCCGTTTACTACTCCACCTTGCAGGCTTGTCCGATTCGTGTCCTGACGGATGGCCAAGAAGAGCGAGTCTAACCGGAGAGAGTCGGTACGTAGCCCCCGGACATCCGCCCGTCCGTTGACGCCCCGTTCCGGCGTCGTCCTGAAGCCGAAACGGAACTCCTCAAAGCCGGTACCCTTCATCCGTAGCCAGTCACTGAGCGGGTTTCCCGTTCCAGCCCGCACCTTTAGCTCCGTTAAAGGCAATGCCTGCCTCAGGGTCGCTTGGTCTAACGCCCATCCGTCCACTTGCTGCGTCAGTATCTCCGTCCATTGCGTCGTTTTTGCCAACAAGCGTTGAATAGTCCCTTGGGCGTGGAAGTCCAACCACAAGTCACCCGCCGTCAGCTTCAGGCCGATGGAGTCGCCCGCTTCGACCGTCAACCCTACATCTTGCAGCCGGTAAGAGCCATATTGCAAAGCCTCCAACTGCAATCGAGCCTGCGCCCATGTCCGAGGCGAGGCGAAATCCGTTCCTCGTCCCCATGCTTCCGCCCGTAGGCTCAGTTCGCGCAAGCTATCGCCCGGCAGGAAGTGATGTAGCGGTAAGGCGTCCGTGGCCAACGTCAGGCGGTAGGCTTCGGTCCTCGTTTCGTAGCGAGCGTCGGCTTCCAGTCGCCCATCACTTTCCTCCAACTCCAAACGTGCAGTCAGTTGATTGCCTTGTAGCTTCAGTTTCGCGTTTAGCCCCATGCTGTCCGGTATGGCGATGCCGGTCTCCGGCGTTTCGTTCGTCAAAAGGGAATGCAGGAAGTCCAATCGTCCCGTCCGCATCTGTAGAGAGACGTCCGCCTGACGATTCAGGCTGTCAGCCGCATGGCATGCCTCCCCGTTTCCCGTCAGGGCGAAAGCGCCTGGTAGTTCCGCTTCCATGCAGGTCAGCTTCATGCGGTCCAGATTCCCCGTTCCCTCCAATCTTATTCGGAGTGCGTGGGGCGGATAGTCCCGGCGGAAAGTTTCCGGCAATTCCTTCCCCACCAACAACAGAAAATCCTGCTTGCCGACGCGGGCGTCCAGCCGTGCGTCTAAACATCCTTGCCACGGATTTTGCAAAGTCGTGGCGGGCACCTGTACCTGTAGCCCTATTTCGCTGTATGGGGTAAGCAACCGCCAATCAGGTAACCGGATGCCTGTCGAGTCCATCCGCAACTGTCCTGTCAGTGCCGTAACAGAGAAACCTGAACGTTCTCTCAGCCCCAACTCTCGCAGGAAGGCGCTACCCATCCCGTTATCCCACGTCACGGAGTCGATGGCGGCATGGATGTCGCGCAAGAAAAAATCCGCATAGTCTAACGAAGCCCCTTCCAGTTGGAACGTACTCCATCCGTATTGACCTTTGCTCAAGTCTGCCCGCGCTTCGCTGACGCCCATTCCCTCTACAAAGCCTTTCAGCGATGCGGAGTCTCCGGGCAATCTCACGTCTACGGCCACCCGTTCCAACCGTAACTTTTCCAACGCCAATTTCCAGCGTAGGGATGTCGGTGTCGTGTCTGGCGGGACATCTGTCGTGTCCGTCAGAAGAAGCCTCATTTGCGCGTCCCGCAGTTCCACCCGGTCTAACACGGCACTTTCCCGTCGCAGGTCGATACCATGAGCGGCCGTGAAGAAATGTCCCAACCGACCTTCCACGCGCAATCCCTCCAACAGTTGCGCCGAATTAACTCGCACATCCTCCAGGCCGATGCCGTCCACTTCCACCCGTCCGTGCAGCAACGGCCTCGCCTGCACCCCCATCTGCAGACGCCGCACGTAGAGCAACGTATCCGGTTTTCCCCCCATTCGGGCGGTGTCCACTACTACGACTTTCTGTATCTGTAATTTCAGCGGAAAGCGTAACCCAACACGTTCCACGCCTATTTGCAGGCCTGTCCGTTCCTCCGCCCACCTCACGGCCTGTCGGCGCAAGAAGTCTTGCACAGGCGGAATATACAGCACCGTTGTCCCTATAGCCAACAGGCCTGTCAAGCCAAGCAATGTCCAAAGTACTATTTTTATCGCTCTACGCATGTTAAAATCCTTTCTTTTTTAATTTATATGGATGCGGAATGGGAAGCGATTCTTTTTTCCCCTTCCCCTATGGCCTCTTCGATTCCTCTTAACGCCTCTTCCGCCCATCCGCTGACTTCTTCCGTGAAATCACTTTGTGCCAGCCGCTCAAGCCGTCTGAGCAAATCGGCGGTGTGACCGTCGCCTATGAGCGTGAACAGTGGAACCATCTTGTGCGCCACAGCCGCCGTTTCCTTCCCATCCCTGCTGTCTGCGGCTCGTTGCAGGCGTTCGGCGTTACACTTCGTTTCCTCTACAAAGCTCTGCAAGATGGAGCGCGCTGCCAACGGATCGTCAGCGGAATAGGCCGTCAGAGCCTCGAAGTTTCGGCTGTTTCCGCCCGCATGTTCGTCAGTAGCGTCCGCACGGTTTGTCGCCCTGTCCAGTTCGGTCGTCAGTTCTTTCAGACCGAAAGGTTTGTGCAGCAATCCCGCAAAGCCCCGTGCCGTCATCTCTTCGCGCGTGGTATCTACCCGTGCCGTCACCGCAATCACCGGCAGCGTCCTCGCCTGCGGTATGTTCGACGCCCGCAGGCATCTCAGTAAGTCCGGTCCGCTGATGGCCGGCATCTGTATGTCCGTCAGCAATGCATCGAAGCGTTCTGTCCGCAGTGCCTCCCACACGTCGTCCACTCGCAGGCAAGCCACAGCTTCCATGCCTCCTTCCAGTCTTAGCATGTCCTGTGTCAATCGCAGTTGCAGCGCATCATCATCAACGAGCAGTAGCTTCCGCTCCTTCCTTCCTTCCTCCCGGGAGGGTCGCGTGTGGGGTGTAGCGGACGGCACGTCCGTTCTGGCGGTCTCCGCCACGGGGTATAAAGGCAAGCAAACCGTGAATACGCTTCCTTGCCCCGGTTGGCTGCTGACCGTCACATCCCCTTCCAGTAGCTCCGCCAGGCGTCGCACGATAGAAAGCCCCAGTCCACACCCCTCTTGTCCTTGTGCCCCCGGCAGGCGGGTAAATTCCTCCCAAATGCGCTTCTGTTCGTCCGGCGTCATGCCCGGCCCCGTGTCCTCCACGTTAACTTCCACGCGTCGTCTTCCTTCGTCGTAGCGGGCCGTCAGCGTCACGCTCCCCCGTTCGGTGAATTTCACCGCGTTCCCTGTCAGGTTCGTCAACAGCTGCCTAAATCGCATGGGAGCACCCACGAAGCGTCCTTCCAGTTGTCGTTCGACATCCGTTTCAATGTTCAGTCCCTTCTCGAATGCTTGCGGACGGAAGGCATCCGCCACTTCCTCTATTAATCGTGCCGGGCAAAAGGCCACCCGTTCCGCTTCCAACGTACCCCGTTCCAACCGGTGCAATTCCAGCAAGTCTGTCACCAGTCTTAGCAGATGCTCAGCCGCCGTGTTCATGGCCTGCAGGTAGAAGCGTTGCCGTGCGTCGATGGTCAGTCGGTCCAGCAGGTCGACATATCCCTTGATGGTACCTAACGGTGCCTTAAAGTCGTGTGTGATGGCCAGCATCAGACGTTCACGCTCTTTGAGCAATTGTTCTGCCCGTGCATGAGCTTCTTCCACTTGCCGCCGGTAGCGATTGCTACGAGAGATGTCGCGACCTATCAGCAGAAGGCACACCGCTACAAGCGTGATACCCGCTACGGCAATACCCCCTACAATACGCGCCGCTCGCAAGCGTTCCTTCCGGTCTGTATACATTTGTTCGCGGGCCTGTGCCAGAACCTGTTGTTCCTGCCCTTTCAGTAGACTGTCCATGCGTACGCTCAGTTGGCGGTCCATGCGCCCCCAATAACGTTGGCGGCGCCGATCCCGATTGGCTAATTCGTGACGTTGTCGGGCGGCATCAAGCAATAGTTTCTCCAACGAGTCTACGACATTCGTATTCTCCAACGTGGTCAATGTATCCGTAGACACCTCCGTAGTAACTTGTACTTGGACGGTAGTATCTTCTTTGGGCGGGGCAAACACCTCACCCAAGCGTTTGAAGAATCCTTTCCGTTCGCGTATAGGAGTTCTTATCGTGTCGTGTCGTGTTACCACCTGTGTTTTCACTTGTCGGTGAGTTACCACTGTGTCCTGCCGCTCCATGATACGTGACAAATCAGCTTCTAAAAGTAAGCTGTCGGCGGTGCGCCCCATGAGACTGACCATTTGTCGCGTGTTCTCATCCTTCTGCCTGAGTAGCGTTTGCAGACTGTCCCACACGGCGGTATCGCTCGTCCGCATCCGTGTCAGGCGTTCCATCTGTTGGTTGACGAAGAGCAACGTACCAATCAGCATCCCTAGCATAAGGGTGAAGCCGATACCAATCTTTGTTCTTGAGACGTTTTTCACTGTTTATAGTTATATTCTTTCCTTCTATATATTAAGGAGGAGATGTAAAAACGTGACTAAGGTAAGACTAATAATTGAAAATAAAAAATAGAGAATAGATTATTTGCATTACGCTTTTCAATATTTTCAATAAAAAGTATTGGCTTTTAACTCCTAAGCGAAGCGATAGTTCCTTCTAACTTCATTTAACTCCTTCCGGAAGGCGGTCTTTACAACAACTAAAGGGAACTTTCACCCTGTGAAAGTTTCACGCTTTCATCATCTTGTAACCTTCTGATTCTTAGGTGTATGTTGTGAAACATACGCTCCTTTCACGCTGAGGCATGTTTCACGCTGTGGGGTAAAATCGTACATCTATGTGCACAAATCGTACAGAACCGGTTTCTAAAGAAACATTTCGCATCCTTCACAAAACGGAGGCGTGAAACATCCGTGAAGAATGTATCTTTCACAGCATTCGTCTCAAAAACAATTGGTTATGACGCCGTGAAAGCGTGAAACTTACATTGGAAGGATTTGTGTGGAGGGTGAAACGTTACGTCTTTCCGGTCCCAAACACGTTTGGTTTTCAAACGGTCAAATAACGTTTAATCAGAAGGTCGTTCCCATTTAAAGGGACGGGGCGGGAGATTAAATCAGATGGGGCGAGACGTTAAATGATAACTAAAGTTTCGCGCCTTACTCTAAGATGCGTCTACGCCCTCATTCCCAGATTTCCTGCGCTGAGAATCAGTGTATTGAAAAAAGTTAAAAGCTCCTTTTCCGAGAGGAGTTCCTTTGGACCCCCGTCCCCGTCTCCCTCCCGGCGGTCAGCATGGCCATAACTTTGTAAAGCAGCCGGAGTATTCTTTCCCACAAGGTCAGCATTCTTACCTGCGCTTCCACTTCCTTGTACAGTTCACCCATCGATTCATACTCTGTGAACCTTTTCTCCAAAGTTAGCATAGTGTGCGCGATAAAAGCCATCGTGCAGTCCGCTATCTGCCCGTTCAGATTCCTGCCTTGGTAACTTCCGAGTTCCAGAAACAGCTTGCAGTCCTTCCACACGACCTCTATGTTCCACCGGATCCCGTAAATGTCGAACGCACGCTTGAAAGTGAGCTTCGTGTCTGTTGTCAGCAATAACGTCCAAAACGCAGAAAATCAGAGAAGTATGACACAAATAGGTGGACTTTGTTTTGGTGGAAATCAAGTCCACCTATTTCACCTGTTTTTATTGCCCCATTTTGCCCCGAAATGCAGGTGGGGGATAAAAGAAAAACCGCCGATAATGATTGATTATCAGCGGTTTTCTTTGTTTTACCATTTGTGTAAGTGATCCGCTTGGGGCTCGAACCCAAGACCCCAACATTAAAAGTGTTGTGCTCTACCTGCTGAGCTAGCGAATCAAACCTGTGTGCATCATTTCTGATTGCGGGTGCAAAGATAGAGAGTTTTTTTAAAGACACAAAATTTTCTCGCATTTTTTCTTATCTTTGCCCCAAATATTTTATTTATGGCAACAGTAGACGACAAAAAGATTATCTTTTCTATGGTTGGTCTGAACAAGACTATCCAGCAGAACAACAAGCAGGTGCTGAAGAACATTTACCTATCGTTCTTTTATGGCGCCAAGATTGGTATTATCGGTTTGAACGGAGCGGGTAAGTCGACACTGCTTAAGATTATTGCCGGATTGGACAAGTCTTATCAAGGCGAAGTAGTGTTTGCACCCGGATATTCCGTTGGTTATTTGGCGCAGGAACCGTATTTGGACCCTACCAAGACGGTGAAGGAAATTGTAATGGAAGGTGTGCAACCTGTAGTGGACACATTGGCAGAGTATGAAGAAATCAACCAAAAGTTCGGACTTCCGGAATATTATGAGGATCCCGACAAGATGGAGAAGCTTTTCAATCGCCAGGCCGAACTACAGGACATTATCGATGCGACGGATGCATGGAACTTGGACAGCCGCTTGGAACGTGCCATGGATGCCTTGCGTTGTCCTCCCGAAGACCAATCAGTAGAGCATCTTTCCGGAGGCGAACGGCGTCGTGTGGCTTTATGCCGGTTATTGTTGCAGAAACCGGACATCTTGCTATTGGATGAGCCTACCAACCATCTTGATGCGGAGTCCATAGATTGGTTAGAGCAACATTTGCAGCAATATGAAGGAACTGTCATTGCCGTGACGCATGACCGTTATTTCCTCGACCACGTGGCAGGCTGGATATTGGAATTGGATCGTGGCGAAGGCATCCCGTGGAAAGGCAATTATTCCAGCTGGTTGGAGCAGAAGACCAAACGTATGGAGATGGAGGAAAAAGTGGCCAGCAAGCGTCGCAAGACTTTGGAACGTGAGTTGGAATGGGTACGTATGGCACCGAAAGCCCGTCAGGCCAAAGGGAAAGCCCGTCTGAATTCTTACGACAAGTTGCTGAACGAGGATGTGAAAGAGAAGGAGGAGAAGTTGGAAATCTTCATTCCCAACGGTCCCCGCCTTGGCAATAAAGTGATCGAGGGCAAGCATGTGGCCAAGGCTTACGGTGACAAATTGTTGTTTGATGACCTTAATTTTATGCTTCCGCCTAACGGCATTGTGGGCATCATCGGTCCTAACGGTGCGGGAAAAACAACCTTGTTCCGTCTTATCATGGGTTTGGAGAAGCCAGATAGCGGGGAGTTTGAAGTAGGCGAAACCGTAAAATTGGCTTATGTAGACCAGCAACATAAAGACATTGATCCGAACAAAAGTGTTTATCAGGTGATTTCGGGAGGCAATGAGTTGATTCGTATGGGCGGGCGCGACATCAACGCCCGTGCTTATCTTAGCCGATTTAATTTCTCAGGCGCCGACCAAGAGAAACTTTGTGGTGTGCTTTCCGGTGGTGAACGTAATCGTCTGCATTTGGCGATGGCGTTGAAGGAAGAAGGCAATGTGTTGTTGCTGGACGAACCTACCAATGATATTGACGTGAATACCTTGCGTGCTCTTGAGGAAGGTTTGGAAGATTTTGCCGGATGTGCCGTGGTTATTAGTCACGACCGTTGGTTCCTCGACCGTATCTGTACGCATATCTTGGCTTTTGAGGGCGATTCCAATGTATTCTTCTTTGAAGGCTCGTACACGGAATATGAGGAAAACAAGTTGAAGCGTTTGGGACGTGAAGAGCCGAAACGTGTACGTTATCGCAAACTCATGTAATATTCTCTCGATTTAAACAGTATAAAAAACTCCTGTCGTTCATTGAGGAATCGGCAGGAGTTTTCATGGGTTATCGATTGATTGTCCGGATTAATATCCGAAGATGTCTTCCGTAGTCAGTTCCGTCACAGGACCAATCTTCTTCAAAGCTTCCATGTCGAGGTCTTTCTTGTTACCCAAGATACCATAATAATAAGTACGGCCTTTCACCCATTTTTGCTGGAAGTCAATCACGTCGTTCAGCGTCATGTGCTGGATGTCGTTGTACAAGCGGATGCGGCTGTCCTCCGTCTCACCCATATCTTGTGCATTGATGTAATTCCATAATACACCCGATTTTATGACGCGGTCGGTACGCAGGCGGGCTATCATACCTTCCTTGGCCAGCTTGAAAGCGGCTTCAGATTGTGGCATGTTGTTGATGATTTCGTTGAATGTATTGATGGCGTCAATCATCTTGTCGCTCTGCGTAGCTATTTGCGAGAGGAAATAATAATCTTCGTCCTTGTAGTTCGGGCTGTTATATCCTGCCCATGCCGAATAAGCCAATCCGCGGCTTTCACGCATTTCCTGGAATACGATGGAGTTCATTCCTCCGCCAAAGTACTCGTTGTAAAGTTGTCGCGAAGATTCAAGCGCAGTTTCGTACTTCTCGCCCCGATTAGAGTATTGCGACAGGTAGATGTTCTTGGCATCATAAGGAGCCAGGAATACGCGCGTCTCTTTCGAGGGCTGCATCTCGATGTTTCCTTCCGTCGGCACGTCTTTCAGCGTAGCGGGAGTCTTGTGCTCCTTGTCCAATACAGCCAGCAGTTCATTGCCGGTGCTGGGACCGTAGTACAGGATGCGGTGCTTGTAGCTGTTCAGCCCGTGGATGCGGTCTACCAATTCCTGCGGATTCTTACTTTTCAGTTCGGCTTCGCTCAGCAAAGTATTGGCGGGGTTCTTCGGGCCATAATATACGTAGTTCATCAGCCGCGAGAAGTTCTGCATCTGGTTCAGCTTGGCGTCCGTGCGCTTCTTCAGTTGGTCGGCGACCAAATTGCCATAAGCCTCCTTGTTCACTTGCGCGTCGGACAGCAGTTTTTCAAAGAGAGCCATGGCTTGAGGCATATACTCGTTGAGGCCGCTCAGTGTGACATACGTGCGGCGGTTTCCCGGCGATACGTAGAAACTGCATGCCATGCGGTAGAATTCGCTCTTCACCTGTTCGGGGGTCATGTCGCTGGTGCCCAGGTATTCCAGGTATTGGGCGGCAAGTCCGAGCGCTTTGTCTTGGTTGTTGCCCATGTCGAAGAGATAAACCAGTTCGAAGAGGTCATTGTCAGTGTTCTGCTTGTAGAGTACAGGTACGCCTTTACTTGTGGTGAGTCGGGAAAGGTCTTTGTTGTAATCAAGGAAGACCGGCTCAATAGGCGTTGCAGCCGCCGCTCTGGCTTGCAAGTTTTTCAGGAATGCGCTGGCCGTGTCGCGGTTCATGGCGATGGGCGTAATCTGCGGCTTGTCTATTTTCTTTTCGTTGGGGTCTTTACCCTGGCGTTTGTAGATGACGGCATAGTTGTCGTCCTTCAAGTATTGGTTGGCAAAGGCCACGATGTCCTCTTTGGTCAGTTGGGACATACGGTCGAGCGCGGTCACTTCATCGGTCCAGTTGCTGCCGTTGACGAACGATTGCACAAACCAGTCGGCGCGTCCGGCGTTGCTGCCTGTCTGATAAAGCTGATAGAGTTTGAAGTTGTTGATGTTGGCTTCCATCATCTTCTCGTCAAAGTCCCCGTTGCGCAGTTTCTTTACTTCGGCCAATAACAGGTCTTTTACCTCGTCCAAAGTCTGTCCGGCCTTCGGGCGTGCCTGCATCAGCAGGATGCTGTAGTCGGCCAGCGGATAAGCGAAACTATAAGCCGACAGCGTCTTTTGCTGTTGGGTCAAATCCAGGTCAATCAGTCCGGCCTGTCCGTTATACAGAATTTGCGATACGATGTTCAGCGTCTCAAAATCCTTGCTGGCCGCTCCCGGGAAGCGCCATGCCAAGGTGATGTTTTCAGCTTCGGGACCTAACACTTCGCGTACGATGGGGGCTGAGATGGGTTCTTCTTTCGCCAGATTCAGCTTTGGCAGGTTAGGATTAGGTTGCATGTCACCAAAATACTTGTCGATAGTGGCAATCATTTGGTCGGGGTCAAAGTCGCCGCTGAGGCAGATGGCCATGTTGTTGGGCACGTACCATTCTTTATAATAGTTCTTGATGTTGGTGATGGATGGATTCTTCAAGTGCTCCTGTGTACCCAATACGGTCTGCGTGCCGTAAGGATGATGGGGGAAGAGAGCGGAGAACATGTTTTCTATCACTTTGCGGGAGTCTTGTGTCAGTGACATGTTCTTCTCTTCGTACACCGTCTCCAGTTCGGTATGGAAGCCGCGGATGACGCAGTTCTTGAAACGTTCGGCCTGTATCTTTGCCCAGTTTTCCACTTCGTTGCTGGGGATGTCTTCCGTATAGCAAGTTACGTCGTAGCTGGTGTAGGCGTTAGTGCCGTTGGCGCCGATGGCGGCCATCAGTTTGTCATATTCGTTAGGTATGGCATACTTAGACGCTTCATAAGAAAGACTGTCGATAACATGGTAGATGGCCTTGCGCTCGGCTTCATCCGTCGTCTTGCGGTACACTTCGAATTGTTGTTCTATTTGGTCGAGCAAAGGTTTCTCGGCTTCATAATTCTGAGTACCGAAGTGAGTGGTGCCTTTGAACATCAGGTGTTCGAAGTAGTGTGCCAGTCCGGTAGTTTCAGCTGGGTCGTTCTTGCCGCCCACGCGTACGGCGATGTATGTCTGGATGCGCGGTTCGTCTTTGTTGACGGTCATGTACACTTTCAGCCCGTTGTCCAGTGTGTAGATGCGCGCCTGTAGCGGGTCGTTAGGAACTGTCTCGTAGTCATACTGCGGTGCTTGCGTACAGCTACTCAGGCTCAATGCTGCCAATGTCAGCAGCGATAAGCCGATTTTTTTGAGTAATACGTTCATAAATAGACTTATTAGTGTTGTTTTGCCTGCAAATATATCTGTTTTTTTCATACCTTTGCACCCTGAACGAAAATAATTTGTTATGATTACTGCTGAACAACTGAAAGATATTAAAGATCGTACCGAGGCGTTGCATCGCTATCTGGACATAGACGGGAAGAAAATTCAAGTGGAAGAAGAGCAGCTCCGCACTCAGGCGCCTGGCTTTTGGGATGACCAGAAAGCGGCCGAAGCGCAGATGAAGAAAGTAAAGAGCCTGCAACAATGGATTGCCGGTTACAATGAAGTCAAGACCTTGTCCGACGAACTGCAGTTGGCGTTCGATTTCCACAAGGATGAGTTGGTGACCGAGGAAGAAGTGGATGAGGCCTACAAGAAGGCTTCGGAGGCCGTTGAAGCGCTGGAACTGAAAAACATGCTTCGCGACGAAGCCGACCAAATGGATTGCGTGCTGAAGATAAACTCCGGCGCGGGCGGCACCGAGAGTCAGGATTGGGCCAGCATGCTGATGCGCATGTACCTGCGCTACGCCGAAACCCACGGCTACAAGGCCGTCATTGCCAACTTGCAGGAAGGCGATGAGGCAGGCATCAAGACCTGCACGATTGAGATTAGCGGAGACTATGCTTACGGCTATCTGAAAGGCGAGAACGGCGTACATCGTCTGGTGCGCGTGTCGCCCTATAACGCCCAGGGCAAGCGCATGACTTCTTTCGCGTCCGTATTTGTCACGCCTTTGGTGGACGACACTATCGAGGTGAACATCGAGCCGGCACGCATCTCGTGGGATACCTTCCGAAGTGGCGGTGCGGGTGGTCAAAACGTAAACAAAGTAGAGTCCGGCGTTCGTCTGCGTTATCAATACAAAGACCCTTATACGGGCGAGGAAGAGGAAATCCTCATCGAGAATACCGAGACGCGCGACCAGCCTAAGAACCGCGAGAATGCTCTCCGCCTCCTCCGCTCCATGCTCTATGATAAAGAAATGAAGCACCGCATGGCGGAACAGGCCAAAATTGAGGCCGGCAAGAAGAAGATTGAGTGGGGCTCGCAAATCCGCAGCTATGTCTTCGACGACCGTCGGGTGAAAGACCATCGTACCAATTATCAGACCAGCGACGTGAACGGAGTGATGGACGGCAAGATAGACGGCTTTGTGAAGGCTTACCTAATGGAATTTGCCGGACAAGGCGAAGCGTGAAAGGCATTTTTCTCATTTAATCTCCCTCCTCTTCCCCTTTAATGTGCCGCACCGTTTCCTTAAAGGGGAAGGAACTTCTCTTTAAATGTTATTTTCGGAGTTGGCCGGACGCCGGTTGCCGCCAGTCCTTCCATGGGAGGATTGCAGTATTTCCATAGGAGTACTACAGTATTTCTTAGGGAAGTACTGCGGCCTTTCTAAGGATGCGGTGAAACCGGAGGCAGGCGGTTTTCTTTCCCCGGTTAGTCAGCACATAGGAAAATATACAGGCAGTCCGCGCTGCCGCCTGAAACGATATAGCGTTCTTTACAGAACAACGGCGTTCTTTGACAGACTGGAAAAGGAATAATGGAATGGAAAAACATTGGCAATGCGAAATAAAAGCATTACTTTTATGAATTGACAGACAAAAGATAAAAGCCTCTATAAAAGCAGAAACCCTGAAGTTTGTCTTTCGGCAGGGACAACAGGGCCTAACACTGCAAAAGTAGGCATTTTAATCTGATTGACCAAACTTTCAATATGAGATATGCGAGCCTTTGGTAATTTTCCGAAACCGTATCCACAACAATAACCCAGCCGTACTCAGGCCGAAAGGAAAGGCCGTCCATACGCCGGGCAATCCCCAATTCAATACGAACCCACCGACGTAGCCCACAGGCAAGGCGATGAGGAAATAGGAGATGAAGGCGATGCCCATCATGGGCTTGACGTCCGCCATGCCGCGCAGGGCGTTGGCGAAGCAAATCTGCGTGCCGTCTCCCAACTGGTAGATGAGGAACGGCAAGAACAGGGCTTCCACGGCCGCGGCCACTTCCGCGCTGTCGGTAAACCAGCCGCCGACCTGTCCTTTCAATACAAATACGGCGGCTGTAAGGATGCATCCCAGGCCTAGTATCAGCCTGAAGCCGGCGTAGGTGGTCTGTCTAACGCCCACGTAGTCTCCTTGTCCCGTGTAATGGCTTACCCTGACGGCCACGGCGGCTCCCATGCCGTAGAATACCATGAAGGTGAGCTGCGAGAGGGTCAGCATAATTTGGTGGGCCGCCAGCTCCATCGTCCCCAGCCATCCCACCATGAGCGTGCTGAGACTGAAGGCGGCGGTTTCCATTCCCATCTGCAACCCTACGGGCCATCCCAAGGCGTTGAGCCGGCGGAAGACCTTGCCGGACCATCCCAATTGCCTTATTCCCGTTTTGTAAGGAACGAACCTTTTTCCACGATATACGATGATTGCCATCGCCGCCACCATGGCCATGCGCGCGTTCAATGTACTTAGCCCCGCTCCCAGCAGTCCCAGCTCCGGAAAGCCCAGCTTGCCATAGATTAACACGTAGTTGCCCGCAATGTTCATCGCGTTTCCTCCCAACAACACCCACATGGCCGTGCGCGTGTCACCGATGCCGTCGGTAAACTGCTTGAAGCCGTTGAACCACAGGACGAACGGCAGGGAGAACAATAAGGTAAGATAATAGGGCTTGACGAGCGGAATCAGTTCCGCGGGCTGTCCCAAGTTGCCGATGTTGAGATACAGCGTCCCCATGACGGCCATCAGTATCAGCGCCACCAGTCCGTTGGCCGCCAGGCTGCACACCAACGCCTGACCAGCTTCTCCTTTCCGGCCTTGGCCGCACAAGGAGCCTACGACGGGAGTCAGTCCGTAGCTGAAGCCCGTGCTGAAGATGATGCAAAGGTTGAAAAGATTGTTGACGACCGAGGCCGCTCCCAGTTCCTCCGTGCTGTGATGGCCTATCATGAGCGTGTCGGCAAAGCCCAGCACAATCATTCCCACCTGTCCCACGATGATGGGCAGTCCCAAGCGTATTAATGCTCCGTAGTGATTCATCCGTTCATTTATAATTTGCTATTTGCAATGGCTGCCGCCTTCTCCGCACACCGCTCTCCGTCGATGGCCGCGGATACGATACCGCCGGCATAACCTGCTCCTTCGCCGCAAGGGAAGAGACCTTTGATGCGGATGTGTTGCAGCGTTTCTTTGTCCCGCACGATGCGTACCGGAGCCGACGTGCGTGTCTCGACCCCTATCAGTACCGCTTCGTTGGTTAAGAAACCGCGGGCACTGCGCCCGAATTGGCGGAAGCCCTGCTCTAAACGCTTGCCGATGAACGGCGGAAGCCAGAAGTGCAGCGGGGAAGCTATCAGTCCCGGCGCATACGACGAAGGCGGCAGGTCCGCGCTCAATCGGTGATTCACGAAATCGGCCATGCGTTGGGCGGGAGCGATTTGCGAGCGTCCGGCCTGCAGCCAGCACACGCGCTCCAATTCTTCCTGAAAACACATCATTTCCAACGCCCCGCACGGCGCCCCGTTGTTTATGCCCAGGGCCTTGTCTCGCAAATCTTCCGGACGGATTTCCACCACCATGCCGCTGTTGCTCCAGCGCGAGCCACGGTTGCTCGGGCTCATGCCGTTCACTACGACCTGCTGCGGTCCGCTGGCGGCAGGCACCACGAATCCGCCGGGACACATGCAGAAACTGTACACGCCCCGCCCGTCCACTTGGGTCACAAAACTGTATTCAGCCGCCGGAAGCCAACGTCCCCTTCCTTGGGAGTTGTGATACTGTATGCGGTCTATCAATTCCGCCGGATGCTCCAGTCGCACGCCTACGGCTATGCCTTTCGCTTCTGTTTCCACTCCGTTAGCGTCCAGCCACCGGTACACGTCGCGTGCCGAGTGCCCGGTTGCCAGTATTACCGGTCCTTCAAATTCCCGGCCTGTATTCGTGCGGATGCCTCTCGCCTGATTCTTGTCGATAACCAGCTCCTCCATGCGTGTCTGGAAATGAACCTCGCCGCCACAGTGCAGGATGGTATTGCGCATGGCCTCAATGACCCGGGGCAACTTGTCCGTGCCGATGTGCGGATGCGCGTCAATCAGGATGTCCGTCGAGGCTCCGTGCTGGCAAAACACCCGCAGAATCTTCTCCACGTCGCCCCGCTTCTTGCTGCGCGTGTAGAGCTTCCCGTCCGAGTAAGCGCCGGCTCCACCTTCGCCGAAACTGTAGTTCGACTCCGGGTCCACTGTCTGCGTGCGAGGTATCTGCGCCAGGTCGCGCTTGCGGCTGCGCACATCCTTGCCCCGTTCTACCACTATCGGGCGCAAGCCTAATTCTATCAGTTTCAATGCGGCGAACAATCCTCCGGGTCCGGCTCCCACTATCACCACCTGCGGCTTTCCTTCCACGGACGGATAGTGTATGGGCGCGAATGTTTCTTCCGCAGGCTGCTCGCCTACGTAAGCTCTTACGGTGAGGTTGACGTATATGGAGCGCTGGCGGGCGTCAATGCTCCGTTTCATGATGCGGATGACATCGGGACGGACGCCTTTCTCTTCGGCGATGCAGGCTTTTATCCGTCCCTCGTCTGCCGCTGTTTCCGGCGTTACTCTGAGCTGATATTCGTTTACCATTTGCTGCGATTCATCATTTGTACAAGTCTTCCCACCATTCGGGGCTGTCCTGCAGCCATTTGGCAAACCATGCCATAATGGAATTGTGCCACAAGACGCGTTTGTCGTAATCGGATATGAAGTGATTCTCGCCGTCTACGGTGATGAATGCCACGGGGCGACCCAATATCTTCAGCGCGTTATACAGCTGGATGCTTTCGCCTATAGGGACATTCGTGTCCACCGTTCCGTGAAGCAGCAATAACGGCGTATGGATTTTGTCCGCGTTAAACAGGGCGCCGTGCTTGGTGAAAAGTTCCGGCCGGCTCCATGGATAACTGCCCGCGGCCGCGGTGGCGTTGTACGAATAGCCCCAATATCCTTCGCCCCAATAGCTGGTGACGTTGCTGATGCCGGCATGCGACGCGGCCGCGGCAAAGATGTCCGTCCTGGTCTGCAAATACATGGTCATGAAGCCGCCGTACGAAGCTCCCAAGCAACCGACGCGTTCGGGATTGACAAACGGATGCGCCTCGCAGAATTTCTTCGTGCCCTCGATGATGTTGTCGGCCGTATAGTCTCCCCATGCATTGACGTGGCGCGCGGAAAACTCCTGTCCGTAGCCGATGGCTCCGCTGGGCTGGATGATATAGACCACATAGTCGCGCGAGGCAAAGAGCTGCGCGCAATAGGGCGAGGTCATGCCGCGAGTTGTGGGGGTCGTTCCTCCGTAATAATACACAATCAAGGGATATTTCTTCTCCGGGTCGAAATCGGGCGGCAGGCACATCATTCCCTCAATGACCGTACCGTCCGAAGCCGTAAAGCTCCATTCTTCCATTTGTCCGAAGTTTATCTCGTCCAGCCTCTCTTTCATGGGGTTGGCCCACAATTCAGAAGTCCGCTTCCTGGCGTTATACAGGTAAGCCGCTCCCGTGGACGTGTTCCCTCCTCCTACGTAAGCCGCCATCGTGGGATTGTCCTCCGCCACTGAGAAGGAAGAAATGACATCTTCCTCCAACGGAAGCATCTCGAACGTATCCTTTTCAGGCGTGTAACGGTAAATGTGCTGGCAATCCTTGTCCGTAGTGCTGAAGTAGATGCATCCGTCAGTGCGGTTCCATTGCAGCAGCGTGACGGAAGGATTGAAGTTGCGGGTAATAGGCTTTACTTCCCGGGTCGTCAAGTCCATCAGGAAAGCCTGCACGTCAAACGAGTTGCCTATGGCGTGAGGCGCGTAGTTTTTCCCTATGCCGCCCAATGCGTCCGGTCCGCCCAACAATACCAGTTTCTTGCCGTCGGGCGAGTAGGAGGCTTGGTTGAGGTAGGGGTCCTCCTTTACTAACGTATCGGCCTTCATGGTGGCCAGATCGATTTCGAAAAGCGAAGTCAGCGAGAAAGGACACTCCGTGATGTGGGGCCTCGATGAAGTGCAGAGCAACTTCGATCCGTCCGGGGCGATGTCGTTCAGGTAGACGCTTTGCCCGCTGAACGTCAGCCGCTGGGACACCCCGGTCTTCAAGTCATATTTCACCAGATAGCTCCGGTCGCGCCATCCCGGTATACGGTCGTCCGGCATCAGGATTTGTTTCAGCGGGCCTTCGGCCTCCTTGCCTTTGTCCGTATCGGTATACACCAGATAGTCTTCAGTCGGCGACCACACGAAACGTCCTTCGGGCAGGTTTTCCATCAGCACCTCTTCGCGCATGGTGGCGGGGTCAAACACAATCAAATCATTGGCCGTATTTCCTTTAACGGTGTAGTACAGCCGGTTGCTCGTCGGCATCCAGCGGGCGTTTGTCGGCACATTGGGATGGATTACCTGGCCGCTTTTCACTTCTGTCAGCTCTTGCCACGTGCGCGAACGTTTGGCCGAATAATTGTTCCAATAATAAGTGAGCAGGTATTTCCCGTCCGGAGAGAGGGAAACGCTGTAGACTTTGTTGCCGAACGTCGTATCGTACAAAGAGAAACGGCGTTTCATGTCGGGGGCCATGCGGACGGCCACTTGTTCAAACTCTTTGTCGGCCACAAACTCGCACTTCAAAGCCGGGGCTGTTTTGTCTTCCGCGGTCGAGAGGAGCTTGATGATGATGTCATAATCGGCTTCCGGTTCCAGGCGCAGGCTGATTTCCGCCGGGCGAACGACCGACAGGTTGTCTTCCGCACTGTCCTTTACATATTTCGATTCTCCGTTGACAAAAACTTCCCACCTCACCGGGGAGGAAATTTTCAGCGTTCCTTTCGTGAAGCGTTCGGCACGCAAACGCGTGGAAAAAAGATACAGCAAATGGTCTTTTTCAGCCTTGGCCACCGTCACATATCCCGTAGAGTCTGTTTCCAGATGGCTATACGCATGAGCGTTGAAGTCCATATTTACCTTGGTTTGCAACAGCTGTTTCAACGTAAACTTTTCTCCATTAAAATTCACGCTATCGCTTTGCAACGGACTTTGCAAAACAATGGCGGGGCGAACGCGAAACATGGTGGCTTGCTCTCCGGCGTGTACCGACAGGGCCGCGCACAGTCCTAACATCCATCCTATTATTTTTTTCATATCCAATTCAGCGATTTACAAAATTAAACAATCATTCCTTGCTTTTGTTATGACATACCCTCCGTCAGCGCTTTCCACAGATTATCTTCTGGCACGGGTGCTTCCGCCTCGATGAGCTTGTGCGACACTGGGTGCTCAAAGCTCACGCAGCGGGCATGAAGGCTGATGCTTCCATCCGAGTTGGAACGGGGAAAACCATACTTCAGGTCGCCTTTTATGGGGCATCCTATTTTGGCCAGTTGGCATCGTATCTGATGGTGGCGTCCGGTCTTCAGGTCCACTTCCAGGAGGCTATAATGATCCGAACGGGATAAAAGCCGATAGTGTAGGATAGCCTGCTTGCTTCCGGGCTTTTCCGTGTCGTAGGCATAGCTTTTGTTTTGCTTCTCGTTGCGTACCAGATAATGAGTCAGCGTGTCTTCTTCGGCCGGAGGCAGATTCTTCACGATGGCCCAGTAGGTTTTCTTCACCTTGCCCGTGCGGAACATCTCGTTCAGCCGTGCGAGCGCCTTACCCGTTTTGGCAAACACCACAAGCCCGCTCACGGGACGGTCCAGCCGGTGGGTCACACCGATAAAGACATTGCCGGGCTTGTTGTATTTCTCCTTCAGATACTCCTTTACGGTCTCCGAGAGAGGTTTGTCACCCGTCTTGTCCCCCTGCACAATCTCCGAAGCGGTCTTGTTGACAATAATAATATGATTGTCTTCGTAAACGACGGTCATCTATTCATTTTACAATCTAGCGATTTACAATTTACTATTTACAATTTAGCGATTTACTATATTATTCATATGGCTTGAAGCGTAAATAGTAAATTGTCAAATCTAAATGAGTTTACATATTCATGCCACCATCAATCTGGATGACCTGTCCGGACACATACGATGACAAGTCCGAAGCCAGGAAGGTAGCCACGTTTGCCACATCCTCGGGCGTGCCGCCGCGGCGCAGAGGAATCTTCTTGCACCATTCCGCCTTCACCTCGTCAGACAAAGCGTCGGTCATGGCCGTCATGATGAAGCCCGGCGCGATGGCGTTGGCACGAATGCCGCGCGAACCCATTTCCTGGGCGATGGACTTGGCCAGGGCAATCATGCCGGCTTTAGAGGCGGCATAGTTGGCCTGTCCGGCATTGCCGTGCACGCCTACCACGGACGCCATGTTGATGATGCTTCCCGCTTTTTGGCGCATCATGACGGGCGTGCAGGCATGGATGAAGTTGAAAGCCGACTTCAGGTTCACGTTAATCACCATGTCCCATTGCTGTTCGCTCATGCGCATCATCAGTCCGTCGCGCGTGATGCCCGCGTTGTTCACCAAGATGTCGATACGACCGAAGTCCTTGTGAATAGTCTCCACCACCTTAGCCGTGTCCTCAAAGCTGGCGGCATTCGATGCGTAGGCTTTTGCCTTTACGCCCAACGCTTCAATTTCCTTTACCGTGTTCTCGGCATTCTCGTCGATAGCCAAGTCCGTAAATGCCACATTTGCGCCTTCAGCGGCAAACTTCAGCGCGATAGCCTTGCCGATGCCGCGGGCGGCACCCGTTACAAGAGCAGTTTTTCCATCTAATAATCCCATAATCGTTTCAATTTTTATAATACATATATATACAAATCATTTTATCCATTGGAAGAGCGGCGTCGCAAGGCTCCGAACACCAGGCGCTTTACGTACCGGTCGCGCGTCATGTCGTCCAGGTTGGGTCCTATCTGCCCGCGGATGTAAGGCACCTCGATGCCTTTCACGCAATAGTGCAGCAATTCGGCGGTCATGTCGATATCATCAATCTGAAAGACCCCTTTTTCCGCTCCTTCGCGCAGCACGTCTTTGAACAGGAGCACCTCTTTCTCATCAAAACGTTTGCGCACCTTCTCCACCCGCCAGATGTCCCGAAAGAAGTAAGCCCGCAAAGTGCCGTTGCGATACACCACCTCCTTCACCACATCCAGCCGCGTGTAGATAAGCTCCAGAATTTTTTCATCGGGAGAGATGTTTTTTTCCGCCACGCGGCGCATCGTGTCCAGCAGAATGTCCAGTTCTGACTCCACTACCGCCATGTAGATGTCTTCCTTGCTTTTAAAGTAGGTGTAGACTGTTCTTCGCCCCTTCTTGGAAGCAAGGGCGATGTCATTCATGGTCGTATTTTCAACTCCCATTTTTGCGAACAATTGGCGAGCCACGTCTACTAACTTCGCTTTTGTTTTAGATACTGGCATAGTTTATGCTGCATATTGCATTTTAATTGAGCAAAAGTAAGTCTTTTCCGCTAATTACACAAGGAATAAAAAAAATATCTCAGATAGTTTTTTGCCACCTTCATAAACGCTTCTTGCGATTTCCTCTTCTTTTCGTGACTGATACGCGCATGTTATATTAATTCTCTATTTATGTTTGTTTATCGTCATCTGACGTGATGTCATTTGGCGATTTTTGTTTCTACGGATAAAAATAGTTAATCTACTATGTTTTGCAGTTGAATAACTGCATATATTAGTTGTTTGTTTGGAAATAATTCATAACTTTGCGGCGTAAGTTTATCTTAATGATGGAAGTTTATGAAAAGATTGACTGCTAAGGAAGAAGAAATCATGCGGATGTTTTGGGAGCATGGCCCGATGTTCGTCCGTGACTTATTGGCATTCTATGCCGACCCGAAACCTCATTATAACACCGTCTCTACGTTGGTTCGTGGGCTGGAGGAGAAGGGTTTTGTAGGATATCGTGCGTACGGGAATACGTATCAGTATTATCCTCTGGTCTCGGCCGATGCGTATAAGCGTTCGGCCTTGCGCAATGTGGTGTCCCGTTATTATGATAATTCGTTTCTCAACGTGGTGTCTACATTTGTGGAAGAAAATGATATGTCGCTGGACGAATTGAAGGCGTTAATCTCACGTATTGAGGACAAACGTAAAGCGTGAAAAAGCAATGGGCGCGTTTTTGTTCTACTTGTTTAAGTCTACGCTTTGTCTGACCATGCTCTATGCGGTGTACAGGCTTTGTTTCCGGAGCGACACTTCGTTCCGTGCGAATCGTATTTTGTTGCTTGCCGGAACGTTGCTTTGTCTGCTGTTGCCCGGCATACATGTTGAGATTGAGCAAAGCGGAAACTGGCAACGTCCTGTGGCGGCAATGGAAACTTGGTTGACGGAGAAGCCTGCACGCACGGAAATCGAGCAGAGTGGAGAGGCGGAGACAATGTTCCGCAAAGTGCCTGCCTTTCCTTTGCAAAAAGCATGGCTTTGCGGGGGAAAGTGGATGACTATTGCAATGGCACTCTATCTTTGCGGGCTGGCGTTTACGTTGGCATTCTTCTTGTGTGCTTTGGGACGGATATGGAGGTTGCTCCGGAAGTGTCCGGTTCGTAAATGTGAGGGATTCAGATTGGTAGTTTGCCCGCAGAAGAACGTTTCGTTTAGCTGGGGGCGCACCATTGTGCTTTCCCGGGAGGATTATGAGCTTCATCGGGATGTTGTTTTGCTTCACGAACGGATGCATGTACGCTATTTTCATACATGGGACTTGGTGTGGATGGAGCTTGTCGTGGCGCTTCATTGGTTCAATCCTGCCGTATGGATGCTGATGCGTGAATTGCGTGCCGTTCACGAATATGAGGCGGATTGGGGTGTACTTTCTCATGGCATTGATGCTACTCAATATCAACTATTGCTTGTTGAACGGACCGTTGGCACAAGGCTCTACTCTATGGCCAGCGGATTCGGTCAGAGCAAACTTAAAAAACGTATCAATATGATGTTAAAGAAAAGAACCAGTAGGCTGGCACGCTTGAAGCTCTTGCTTTTCGTGCCGGTGGCGACGGGCACGCTCTATGCGTTTGCGCGTCCCGAAGTGAGAATGGCGGCTTCCGTTTGGAATCAGCCGCAAGTGGTGGAATGTCAAGACTCTATGGCCGGAGACAGGCGTGAATGGTTGGAGCGTTATTTTGCTCAAAAGTATGCAGAGGGTGGGGGACCTTCCGACCCGCTTACAGAGGGAGGCACCCATGAGCTTTTCATCAATTTCCAAAATCAGGTCATGGTGGACGATGTCATGGGACCGAAAGCGGATGATTTAAGCCTGCGTACGGATTTTGTGCGTAAGAATTTGTCCGGACTTCTGCGCCGGGATTATTTGGAGAAACGTCAGAAGGGGCAAACTTTCCGCCCGATAGTTCAATTCCGTTATGACCGGGGCACCTCTGCGGAAACCTTGCGCGCTTGTTTGGAGGCGGTAAAGGATGTGTATGACGAACTTCATCGGGATGTGGATGCTCGCATTCCGGTATTGGTCAATGTGATGACTCCACGCAAATATGTGAAGAATATGGCAGCGGTGGACTCGCTTGCGCTTCTCCCTGTGGAAGTCATCTTATTATCTTCCGATGGAAGTCGGAAAGACATGCCGGAAGTTTCCTTGCAAAGTCTGCGGCGTGAGGCCGAAGCTTTCCGTGCGGGTAAGCGGGACATGACCGTGTCCTTGCGTGTGAAAGAGGCAAATGTGCCGATGGGAGTGGTGAATGATGTGAAAGAGGTGCTGAAAAATATTTGGAACGTATCTCTTTAAAGTGAAAAGTTCCAAATAGAAACGCAAGGTTTCAGCCGTTTTGCAGATAAAAATCAATTGATTGGGGTACGAGCGCTCGTCGTGGTAGAACCATTCGGCCCGACGAGCGTATCCACATGTTAGATTTCAATCAATTTCAATCAAAAACACCATTTGCTCTAAAAATGTCTGCCAAAGATTTGTTTTTTCAAAAAATAGTCGTACCTTTGCACCCGAATTAAGAATAATATCGCGGAGTGGAGCAGTTGGTAGCTCGTTGGGCTCATAACCCAAAGGTCGTAAGTTCGAGTCTTGCCTCCGCAACTTTTAAAGGGATAGACCGCTAAAAATCAGCGATTTATCCCTCAATTTTTAAAATAGGTCGGACAAATGTCGGACAACTTTCTAATCTGAGTATCAATCATACGTTTTCGCATTCGAAAAACGTATAAAAAAAATGTTTTCTCTAAAAACACGCAAAGGTGCTCCTCTAAAAGAAATAGTCACCTACACTCTTCCTAAGCTGCACACCGGAAAGAACTGGTATGTGGACTTTCAATGTTATGACCCGGTGGACGGACGGATGAGACGCAAGAAGTACATGCTGGACTCTATAGAGAAGGTGTCTGACCGCCGTAAGCGTGCCGCGGAAATCATCGCCCTCGCTACGGAAAGGCTCAGGAACGGATGGAACCCGTGGGCGGATGCTAGCAGCGACCGGCAATACGCCCGATTCACGGACGTGACCGCACTCTACACCAAGTATATCAATAAACTGACCGTCAGTGGCACGCTGAAGAAGAAAACGGCGTATGACTATCTGTCACGCCTGAACCTGCTGCTGGAATATAACGACAGCCGCGGCCTGCCCATCGTGTATATATATCAGTTTGACCAAGCCTATATGAGCGATTTCCTGGACTATATCCTGCTGGACCGGGACGCTACGGCACGCACCCGGAACAATTACAGGACTTGGCTCTCAGCCTTCTGCACCTGGCTGGCGGAGAAAAAGTACATTGAAAGCAACTGTGTGGAGAAAATCAAGTTCTTGTCGGAAGGGGAGAAGCTGCGGTCCGCTTTCACCCCACAGGATTTGGCACGGTTAAAGGAGTATCTGCAAGAGACGAACGCCCATTTCTTATTGGCTTGCATGATGGAGTATTATACCTTTATACGCCCGGATGAGTTGAGCAATATACGTCTCGGAGACATTAACATAAGGGAGCAGAAGGTGTTCGTGTCGTCGGCTATCTCGAAGAACAGGCGTGATGGCATGGTCGGGTTGAATGATTCCCTGATTCGTATGATGATACAGCTTGGGACATTCGATAATGTATCCAGCTGCTATCTCTTCGGGAAGGATTTCAAGCCGTCGGAAAAGAAAGCGGACTCGCGCATCTTCCGGGACTACTTCAACAAGGTACGTGCCTTCCTACGGTTCCCACGTTGTTATCAATTCTACAGCCTGAAAGACTCCGGCATCCGTGACCTGGCCAACGCCGCGGGCATCGTGGTGGCTCGTGACCAAGCCCGGCATTCGGATGTATCGACCACGAACAAGTATCTGAAAGGGAATTCGCTCACGGTACATGAAGAGACGAAACATTTTCAAGGTGAGTTGTAATCACCACCTCCATACATGATAGCTCACCCCCACCCCCACATACCACCCGCCGGGCACCCCCACCCCGATTTGCGGCCCGATGCCCCACCGCTTCGCCTTGGGAGTAACGGTAATGGTCTGAGTTTTCCGGAACAACTCCATCACATCGAGCGAAGGACGGTATCCGCTCACCACGGCTCGGTAGTCCTCCGTGCGATACTCTTTTCGCTCGATGGGAATGGGGACGGGAAGCAGCGCACTGTCCGTCCGCAAGGTGTCTACTATATATAATGGTATATACAGCGTGTCGTAGTGGTCGAAGCGGACGGTGAAAGGAATAGGGATGCTGTCACGCACCGTGTCGCGCACCGTCACCGTGTCCCTCACCGTACGGCATGATTCCGATTCCTTGGGCATCGAACGACCCAAGAAGAAAACTGCCGCCAACATCAACACAAAGCCTATCCACACCAACGCATTCCTTAATTCTTCATTCATCATTCTTCATTCATCATTTAAAGCAACGCCCATCCTTTCTCCACGTCCTCCATGTCAGCCACCACTCCGTTCTCATGCCGGCTGATGGCGGCGGCCAAGGCGCACATGGTGTCTTTACTGTCAGTATCGGGAATGAAGTCGGCCGACACACCCATCGACTGGCAGACGGAACGAATGTAGGCCTCCGTATCGTTTTCGTTCGCGGGAGCCCAGCGGCTGATGAAGTCGCGGACGGTCTGGCAGCCGTGACGCAGGCGGTAGTTCTGTAAAGTGCGGAGCAAGGCACGGTAGCCCCATTTCATTTCCTCGAACTGAAAAAAGTCCGGGTCGGTCTGCCGTTTGCGAAGTCCCTGCCAACGGTCTTTGGTGATGCGGATGTTGCCGGGATTGCAGTTCCGTAGTCCGCGGGATAACTTTTTCTCCATAGTTTATATACGAGTTATAAAATTATTGTACTTTTGCAATCAAGTAGAATGTTGTGCCAATAACATTTTGCTTATTTAATTGTATTTATTTTATGGTTTTTTTGCCTTGCCGTCTGTGAAGATAGTAGGGCATTCTTATTTCTCCGTTTCTTTTTCTATGATTTCCTCCAGTTCTTCTTTACTTTCATCAACAGCTTTGCTTACCACCAATGCGAACAGTTTACGAAGATTGAATTTATAGCCTTTAGGTTTAAGTATATTGCTGACAATGCTGCAGAACTCGAAGAAGCACACCGACAGGCACGCCCATTTGTCGATGCCGAACACTGAACCGGACGCCACTTCAATGGTACATGCCATGCAGACGAACCAAAAATACGTGAGCATCTTCCCCATCGTGCGGCGGACGGCACGACTGACACGCACTTCCTCGTTCATCAGCAACGCCTTGCGGACGCCAAAACACAGGTCGCACACGACGACCGCAAAGCTGACCACAAGCCAGGGCAGCATGTGCGAAAGGCTTTCAAGGAGGAAGCCAGAAAGGAAGGTTCCGAATAAGGCATTGATAAAATTAGATACAGATTCTTTCATAGTCAATTAAATAGCAAAATTATAAACTACTCAACTCAACGGGTCTTCGGTCATATCGTCGCCACCGCCATCTCCGTCTCCTCCGCTTTCGCCGCCTCCGTCATTCAGATCTTCGTCTGGATTGGGCAAGTCAGGGAAGTCTGCGTCCGGGTCGTCCTGGTATGCGTCATCGGGCGTGTCGGGATAGTCCACACTGATATTAGGATTCTTGGACTGCCCGCTACGGGCGAGGTTCAGCAGCGGCAGGGGTGCCACGGAAGCATAACCGCAACTAAAGGTGTAGTCCACCGGTCCGGCATCTGTGTTTCCGTCAACCGAGCTTTCCGAAACAATGATGCGTCTGGCAGCATTGTCCTTATATAGATATTTGCGAGCGGACGGGAAGAAATCCTGCAACCACAAGGCTTCATCATGGTTCAGATACCCGGTGTGTTTCTGCCAGCGTCGTTCGGTGTCTACCCGATATTCTTGCAGACTGTCTCCGATGTCTGCCAGGTTGTGCGTATGCGAGGCTTGCAGTGTGGCTTGTCCATAAGCACGTAGTGTGTCAAATCCGCCCAACGAATTTTCGAACAAGAAGAAACACTCATAAGGTGAACGAGACGATTCCAGTATATAACGCTGTCGGTAAGTTAGCCGGGAACCGGCTGACTTCTCAACCCACACCGAATATTCTGAGACATCCTCACCTAGTAAATCACAGGCTGTTTCATAGTCCACCGGCAATGTCACCATCTCACCCGCATCAATCGCATCCACCAGTTCTTCCGGCAGTTCGTTGCCTTCCCGGTCCACGCCGCTGATGTATACATAGCAGTCTGTGGGCGCGTAGTAGGTCAGCAGTTCCGGTTGCCGAGGCGTGATATGTTTGGTCTGAGGCTGCCACGTCAGGAAGTGGGTGGCCAAAAAATCGGCGCACGAACCATTCAAGTTGTCCACCCCGCCGCGGACAACGGTGAAGCTGACGTAAGACGAATCGAAAACAGCGGTGAACACGGCGCACTGCGATGCTTGGCGGTAAGGCTCTGTAGCTGACAAACGTAGGTCGAACCACAGCCAGGCGTGAACTACATCGCGCACGTCCACCTCGATACGCCCGTCGGCATCGGGGTCATAACGTTGCGAAAGCAGCGTCTTGCTTCCCATTTTCAGTTTAAAGGCCACCTGCGATGAACTCTGTACCACGAAGGGGAGCAGGTTCATCGACAAAGAGACAGGGGCGGGTTGTTGAGTGATTGTCATCTTTCATTATTTTTTTTGCGAAATTCTATCTTGCAGGTCGAATATCGAAGGACAGCATTGCCCGTCATTATGCCAACGGGTCTTCCGTTACTCCCTCTCCAGTATTGTCTCCCGACCCTCCGGTACCCGTTCCACCTTCTTCCTCATCTCCACCGTCACCGCCGGGGTTGGTTGTCGGGATGTCCGGTTCAGGAGAAACGTAGCCGGTGGGGTGACACTCCAACCAGACGCGGATGTAGTAATAGTCATCGGCCACCTTCTGATAAAATCCTTGCAGGTAATGTTTCCCTCCGTCATCGTACTCTTCCTTAGGGGCGTCCGGATAGATGGTGACAGGCAGGCGGTCTTTCTCTTCATAGTCTTCATATTGCTCTTGCGTGATGGGATAGTATTCGCTTTTGGGCAGCCATTGGTATTCGTCCGTACTCCCCGTATAAGTGACGTAACTGTCTACGTCCGGCGCTTGCTCCACAGGCTCGTACAGGCGGACGGTACGGAATGTGCAATCTTGCGGTTCTGCCTCTCCGCCAACCGTGTAGCGGATGATGTCGGGCAACAGCTTTTGGTTTTGCAGCGTGATTGGCAGATGCGGGTTCAAGTTTTGTTTGTAAGTCTGGGGTAGAAGCAGGTTGGCTGTTAAGGTGAGCAAGGAGTTGCGGTAGAGAGCATCCGTCTTTCTCCAGAAGCGTTCAAAAAGCCCCTTGGGTCCGATGTAGAGCAAAGAGTAGTTTCCCAAACTTAGATACCGTCCATGTATGCCGGCTTCCACAGTACCGGTGACGGTTCCGCAAGGCATGTTGTCCACCCTGCCATAAAAGGCGAGCATGACAGGGGTCTTGGCTCCGGAGGCATCTCCTTCTTCGGTATCACCACTGTCAACGCTTCCACTTTCCGGTATAAGAAGTGAGTGGCAGAATTTGCCTTCGCCGATATAGGGATAGGTGGGCAAGTCGTAGCGTCGGCGGCTGCTGGGAGCTTGTGCAGAGGCTTGGCGCATGGTGAGTTGGCAATCCGGCACGCTGATTTCTTCAGTTTCCGTGGAGTCCCCCGCATCGTAAGGCATGGAGGCATCGGTCAACAAGTCTTGCAGGTATGACACGGTGAGGAGCACACGCCCGTTGATGCTCTTGCTGAATTTGAAGCCCCGCCGACAGTAGGCTTGCTTTCGTCCGTCCAGACTGATGTACTTGTAGTCCTTCAGCATGGAAGCGAGGTTTTCGGGATTGTCTCCCTCCAAGTCACTTTCCGTATTGTTTTCGCTCTTCAGCACGATACGCTTGTAGGCGTCCGGCGTTTCCAACAGGGTATGCCCGACCACATAGGGGGTGAGATTGGCTTGCGGCGTGGCGTCAAGCGCTTCGTTCATCAGCGTGATGGTGACAGTTCTTGCGGCTTCGTCGGTGATGAACTCGCAACAGAACTTCTTGCGGAACACATCAAGCAATGTGGCGCAGGTGCAGTTCGGTACCAAGTCGGCAAGATAGATACGCCCGGCAAGCAGGGCATCGCAACAGTTGTGTACCAGCACCATGTCCGGGAAGGGCTCGGTACGGGTGAAGAAGTTTTCCTGTAGTTCGTAGCCGAAATGAGCCATTACCCGTTTCAACACGTAGTTGGCTCGCAAGAAGGGGGCGATGTAGCAACCCGCAGGGATGTGGATAGTGTCTTCCCCGTCCTGCACAGTGCGGGCGGTAGCGTTGTAGAAGTTGCCACTCCCATTGGTCAGTACATAGTCGTTCCACACGCCCGAAGAAGTCTCGTAACCATACCGGTTGAGCCACTCGAAAACAGCATTCCCGTCTTCGTCCGTCTGGTCGCTTTGCAACAAGCAAGGGAAGATGGCGAAACGTTCGTCACTACGAGAGCCGTCCGCTAATTCCTGGCAGAACTCGATGCACTCCTCCACCGTCTCGCATCCGTTGACCGTCTCATCCCCGAACACGTCGGAAACCAACGTCTCATCTAACTTTGCCAAGAAACTTCCTTCGCCTAAGTAGAAGGCGGTGGAGATGCTTTCGCCCCGGCGGGCTCCCAAGATGGCTTGACGGGCGGGCTGGCAGAATGCTCCGTCCTGTATGCGGCACGGTATGTCGGCGGACGGACGCTTGACGTTGGCCGCCAAGTCCGGATAACCGCACAACGCTCGGTTGCGGTCGGTGTCCGGCAGTTCCATGGGCACGGACTGCTCGCCCCATTCGTTGAAGAACAGGTTCGTCCGCTCCATCTCTATCTGTGTGCCGGGCTCCAGGTCATACGCCTGTCCGGCCTGAGTATTGATTATTTTCATTCTTCATTCCTCATTCTTCATTCTTCATTCGTCGTTTGCTCCCTATCTTCCTCGCCCTGTTCCTCAGTTGCTGTTTCCGCTCCAGTTCCGTCAGCACCACCGATGCCGACACCCCGTTGCGCTCCAGCCGTTCGATGGCGGTCGTGAGGCGGGTCAAGAGCCGCGGGTCTGCGACTTCGGTTTGCGGGGCGGTGGCTGAAGGCTTGGCCGGCGGCAGCGGATAGTTACCTTGCGCGTGTTGCGGCACTTGCGGGGCGGAACTGGGCCGGCGGCTTTCCTCGATGGCCTGCACCACGAGCGGGTAGTTGATGTGGCGGCGCAGGCGGTTCAAGTCATCGGCGTTCACAATCAGTTCGGCACCGTTCTCGCTGATCAGCGCGGGACTGCTGACGATGCCCGTGGGTGCCGGACCGATGTAGGGCACACCCCGGTACCGCTTGCCGTCCTCACGACCTATGACATCGTAGCGGCCTGCGGCGTGCTGGGCGACACGCTTGTAGGTCGTTCCGCTGTCCGAAGAAGCGGATGATGAGGAACTGCTCCGGCTGTTGTTGATGAGTCCTTTCAACGCGGTTTTGGCGGCAGCCAATGCTCCCATGATGAGTGCGGAGAGGATGGCGGCGCGTGCCGTACCGCTGGCGCCGAAGGTCAACACGGAGTCCGGCGTGGCGTAGGCTTCAGCCGTAGAGCGGGCAACGGCACTCGTGGCGGTGGCAGTCGCCTTGATGATTTCGGCCTGCACGATTTTTGTCAGCACGTCAAACACGAGATCGAGCATTGTGTCGGCGAAGCCCTGCATGGCGTTTTCCTGTCCGGCAATGATGTTTCCCAAGGCGGTACCCACTTGCTGACCGTATTGTGTATAGGTTTGCACCCGCTTCTGATAGTTGGCTTGCATCCGCTTGGCATCGGCTTCCTCCCTCCGGGCTTTCTCATCGGCGGCCCGTTTCTGTTCTGCAAGTTCTTCGTTGACGCATTTCATCTTGAAGTCCAGCAACTCTTCCTCCACCCGCTTGCGCTGGTCTGCATCCAGTTCGGCTATGTCCAACAACCGTTGCAAGTGCATCAGGTTGATTTGCTCCATGGCCTCGTTGTAGTCGGCCTCACTCTGCAAGGTTTCATCCTGGCGGCTGATATAAGCCTCCTTCAGTTCGCGCTGATGGCGTTCGTAGAGGGCGGTTTCTTCGTCCAAAGCCATCTGCAGGTTGTTATCTCGTATCTCTTCATCGGTAAGGATGGGGGCTACTTTGGCGGGATCGGGCGGCAGGTTGTCCGATGGAGTTGTCGGGACAGGCGTATATCCCACGCCTTGCGGCTCTTTCTTTTTCTTCGATGCCGTCACCACCACTTCCGGTATGACATTGCTCGGTGCAGGGTTCTCCCAGTTGGCATACTTCTCATTGATTTCTTCCAACTGCTTCTGCATGCGGTAGTAGCTCTCGATGTAGGCCTCCATGTCCTCATGGGCGAAGTTCGCCATGGAGCGGTTGCCAAAGTACTTTGTCTTGATGCTATGGTAGGCTTGCCCGTAGGCTTCCTGCCAGCGCATGCCTTCTTCGTAGAATGAGGCGGTGATTTCCTTCAGGTCGGCAATGGCGGCGTTGGCAAGCGTCCGGCTTCCAGTTCCGGAGAGAACAGACTGACGGATTTCCTCGATACTCTCCACCTGCGTACCGCCTTCGTTCCCGGTCACTTCCTCGATGTCCTGCTGTTTGTACTTCATTGCAATCTGCCTGGTCAGTTCTCCGTTGATGCGGCGGTAGACGGCTTCGATGTCGTCCAAGGTACTTTTTTCCGTGAGCAGGTAAGGCATGTATTGACCGTACTGCTCGTTGATGGCTTTTATCAAGTCGCTCCGTAGTTGGGTACCTTCGTTGGCGGTCTTAAGCGAGGTGAACAGATGGTCCAGCCGGGCTTGTTCACCGCCTATTTCCTTGTTCATTTCCCGGATGGAGGCCGTCACATCGACCGTTTTTTGCCGGAACATGGCAAAAGCGGTAACGGCTGCAGTGGCAGCGGCAACAACCAGTCCCCAAGGGCTCGCTTTGGTGACGGTGTTCAGTAGACGGGTGGCGGCAGTCAATGCCTTGGTCCGGACTTCTGCGGCTTTGGTGGCGATGGCGTGGGCATTCACGGCCAGTGCATAGACAGCCAGTGTGGCGGAAGTCGTGACAATGGCTCCCCTATATTCATTATATATACTGATAAGCTGCAGCAGCCCCTTCACCGTCAGACTGCCCAATGATATCATGTCCTTCATCAGCGGCTGCAGCTTTTCGCCTAACTCCACACGCACTTTCTGGAACTTGTTGCGCGCCTTGTCCAGCCCCGCCTGCACGGTGTTGTTCTGCACGGTGTATTCGTTCAGGATGCTCGTGCCCTCGCGGAACGCCTGGTTGGCGTTGGCCTGTTCGCGGCGCACCAATTCCACATTGCCCGCCAAGGTGGTGATGACGCTGGCCGCTTCGGCGCCGCTCAGCTGCATTTCCTTCAGCACCGGGGCAATCTGCGCCATACCTCCCATCTTGCTGAGTGACTCCAGGAACATCAGCACGGCTTGGTTCACGTCCGTCTGCACCAACTGCGTGAACTGCCGCACATCCATCCGTGCCAGCTTGGCATACTTGGCAGGCTCTTGGTAGATGCGCATGATGAGTCCGGAAAGGGCGGTGCTCGCCATCTCGGAGCGCAGCATGTTCTGGTCCAGAGCGGAAGCGAAGCCCATGATGTCCGTCACCGCCATGCCCGCCTGCTTGCCCACACCGCCCATGCGTGCCGTGAACTCCACCAAGTACGGTTCGCTGGCACTGGTGCTTTGCGCCACTTGGTTCACTGCACTACCGATGGCCAACATATTTTCTTTCAGGCTTCGGCTTTCGTCGCCGAACATCTGGCTGAGCTTGCCGATGCTGTTCACGGCTTCCTCACCCAAGTCCTCGCCCAGGGCAACGTTGATCATGTCGGCGGCTTCCACGAACTCCCGCACGTTGTCCACGCCCGTGATGCCTAACTTGCCGGCCTCGCCCGCCAAGCGGTTCAATTCCTCGCGAGGAGTGCGTGTGTCCATGCTTTTAAAATCCCCGTTAAGTTGCCGGACTTCCTCACGGGTCATGCCGGTGTATTTCAGCACCTGGCTTTCGGCTTCCTCCATCTTTGCGTATTCGTCCACGCACTGGCGCATGGTGAGCGTCATGCCCGTCAGTGTGGCGATGCCGCCTGCCACGACTCCGGCGTAGCGGTTAAACCCGTCGGCGGCACGGCTCCACAGCGAACCTTGCGCACCTACTTCTACCCGCATGGCCTGCTGGGCGGCTGCCGTCTGGCGCACTACCCGTTGGTATTGCTCCATCGTGCGGGTGTACTTCTCCGTGCCGGGCACGGCGGCGTTCAGTTCCTTGCGCAGTTGCTTCTGCACGCTGAGCAGTTCGTTGTAGGTGGCTCCGGAGAGGTTTTTCAGCACACGGTCGGTCTCCTCCACCTTCTTTCGGTAGTTCTCAAGGGTGCGGTTCTTGGCGGTGAGTTCCGCCTTCAGCTTCTCGCTCTTCGCCTCGTAGTCGGCCTCGCTTTGGTTGAGCGAGCGCAGTTGCTGTTCCAATTTCTGCACGGCAGTTTCCAGCTTGGCGATGCCCGCCTGCGCGTCGCTGCCGTCAATATAGATTTTTATGCTTCGGTTAAGGTCTGACATAAGTTCATTTACAATTTAGCAATTTACGATTTACGATTTTGTACTTTGTACTTGGTAAATGGTACTTGGTACCTGCTTTCATTTGTCCACATAGATGTTCGTGGCGTCTATGACCATTGTGTCGAAATAGTCCATCGCGATTTGCTCCAGTTCGTGGATGTGCGCACGGAGGGTGGTGTCGAACCACGGGTAGGCGCGGCGGTTGCCCGTCCCCTGCTTGCCGAGCGACTGCGGGTCGGTGTGGCGCATGATGCCGGTGCCCACCTGCACGCCGCCCACGGTCTTCAGCTTTTCCCACTTCGAGCCTATCCAGCCGCCCTGTCCGCGTCCGGCTCCCTTGTGGATGTAGATGCCGTGACGGGGGAAGCTGAATCCGATGCGGTGCACCAGGCCGTAGTCGTCGGTGTAGAAGTTGGCGTGCAGTTCTCGTGCCACGGTTTGGCTGCGGCTTTGTATCTTCAGCCGGAGCATACGAGAGATGTTTTCCGCCCACCGCTCCACGTCCCGGTTGAAGGCGGTGGCACGGTCGGCATCCTTGGCCATCTGGTAGCGTTCCGTCTCGCTCACGGTCTCCAGCTTGATGAGCCGGCTGGAGTCGGTTTCCAAAGACAGATTGTCCGCACGGCGCATGGCTGCATTGTATTTTCTTGTTTCAGCTTTTTTGATAGCTCTGTTTTTCTCGAATCCCATACTTTTCCTGCTTAAAAATTCTCCATGGAAGGTTGCTCAACTCTCCATGGAAGGTTGGGTAACTTTCCACGGAAGGTTTACCAACTCTCCATGGAAGGTTTTCGGGCTTCCTCATTCATTCCAAAGTTCCGGATGGATGGCTTGGTCCGGGTACTCCTCCAGGCGGAAGGTCAGCACCACGCCGTAGAAGCCGTCGCCGATGGGCCCGATGCCGTTCAGTTCCATCTCGCGGTTCAGCGTGTACGCCAGTTGCGGGTCGTTCAGCAGGTGGGCGCGCACCTGCATCGCCGCTTCCCGGCAGCGGGCCACGGCACGGTCGATGGTGTCCGGACGGTCGCGGCGGGTGTTCTCGGCCAGGATGAACGAGTAGGTCCACACGTCCTGCAGGCAGTCGGCCCGGTTCCATCCGCTCTCCATCTCCTGCCCGTCCACGGCGATGAGCACCATGCCGTCCACGCGGCTCATGCGGTCCTCGAAGTTGTACAGGTCTTCCAGCCCGAAAGCGGTGAAGAAGCGGGGGCGGCGGTCGGTGTGGTTCACGGGCTTCAGCCGCCTTGCCAACGCTTCGCCGTATTCGAAATGGTCATAAGGTTTTGTCTCCATGTCCGTATCATTTGTTTCCGGAAACAAAAATAGCCCGCACGGGGCGGGCTGTAAAGGACAAAAGGCGAGTGGCTGACTTGGCAGCGTCAAGTGGCTGACTTGTGCGTGCCAAGTGGCTGACTTGTCACTCCTCTTCCGGCAGCAGCAGGCAGATGAGTTCCTTCAGACGGAGGGCGGCGACGCGCTTCTCCTCCTCGGTAGTGATGCTGCTGGTCAGGACGGTCAGCAGTTGCAGGGCTTCTACACGGGTCATTGGGCACCTCCTTCCTGTTCTTCCGGTTGGGGGATGAAGTTCCGCAGCTCGGACTGCAGCCCCAGCAGGTTCTCGGCAAACCGCAGGCGTTGGGCTTCGTCGCCCAGGTCGCCCAGGATGACGCGCTCCAGTATGTCCTGCAAATCCTTTATCCATCCTTCGGCGTACCCGCGTTGTTGCAGGTTGTAGACGGTCTCCACCACTTCGGGCGTGAGGTTCACGTTCGTAGTCTCCTTCATCGCTCACCCCCTTCCTTCTTGGCTTGAACGACACAGTACGCCAACGCCAGCAGGGCGGGCGGGAAGAGGAACGTCACGCAGAGGGCGCAGACGGCACCCGCGTACCAGGCATCCTGGGCGGTCTTGATTTGGCACTCGGCGGGGAGCGCACGGTTCAGTTGGTCACGGAGTTTGCTAACGACATTGATGTCGTGAGCAGGCACGGCGGGCGTGCCAAGGGTCAATTCTTTTTTCATACGAAACACTTGTTACAGCAATGGCAGAAAAAAACGGCTGCCAAACCCGTTGCTGTAACAAGTGATTCAACCCCGCCGAAGCGTTGGAATAATTGTTCGGGATGGCAGCCGCTATACCGTTTGGAATAACGTGCGGTGCTATGTGTTTCGTATATGGCTACCATTTTCCCGATGTCGGGAGAATGATACCGATGGGCATAAAAAAAGCCCACATGTTCGCAAGTGGACAAATACCGTTTGTCCGGTCGGGGTTGAAGTTTCACAAGTCAACCACTTGTTACAGCACTGCAAATATAAGGGGAATATTTGGATTGGCAAAGGGATAATGTGTATTTTTGCGGGAAAACTTACCATTATGACCAACAGAGAAACGACAACTTACAAAATAACCAAAGAGAGTGCTTTCACCCTGTCACTAAGCGTGCTCAAGTTCTATTACGAAACAGCCCAAAACCGTATGTCCGACTACCACAAGCAAGCCGGAGACACCACGGAAAGGGCGTATAAAGTCATAGCTATCTATGTCAGCCTGCTTACTTTGTTGTGCGCCTACCTATTTAGCCATGGGCAACCAGCGTGGGGGCTGCTTCCTGTATGGCTTCTGTTGGTTGGGTGCGCTTGCGCCACTTTTTATATGGTGCAGGTCATCATGCCCCGTGACTATATGCCGTTGGGGCGGAGAGTCAGAGACCTGCAGCCCAACGAGTATGCACTATCATTCAGTGCGGAAGAGGAACCCACACCCGATGAGACCCAGATGCGCTGCATCTTGTGCGATGAAATCAATATGCTGGAAGAATCCATCCGTTGGCAAGAAGAACGTAATGCGCAGCGGACTCGTTTCTTCGGCATTTCCTTGAAATTCATGTTGGCGGGCATTGGATGTTCGATAATCTCTTACTTTATTCTTATGCTCATTTTGTAGGCTTCGGATATCCTTGCGTTCCCGGCACCGGCGTCGGATGAACAGGCGGAGGTGTTGACGGTATTTTCGGTGTTGATTTACTCATAATATCTTAACGGGCGAACCCCTCTTCAACACGTGCCCAAAGGTGTATATTCTACCTTAACCCGACTTTACGGATTACGTGCTGAAAAGGGGTTCATTTTATATAACTTGTTTGGGCACTGCAAATATGGGCAGGATAATTGGATTGGCAAAGGGATAATGATTATTTTTGCGGGAGAAAATAAGAAGTAGTATGATAAACATCTTCAGACATATCCGTAATCGGCGCGAAAGAAAGCTGCGCGAACGCTGCTTGCGTTACTCTATCAAGGTGAACGAAGGCAGAGCCGACAAGTATCAAATCATCTGGTACGCCGACCGCTGCTATGACTTCATCACGAAAGGCAAAATCATTTCTTCGCTGTACGACTGGGAAAGCATACGGGAATCGTAAACTGTATTCGGTTGACATTTTCGTGGGTGGCTCCTGTTTTGGCCGTGCCTCCAAGGCTGACGATGCTGTTCATCACGCCCAACTTCCCTTCCTTGCCTTTCTCCTCCATCACGGACAGACTTAAGTCAAACTGTATGTCTGTCACGTTCCTATGGGTACCTTCTGTTTTAGGATGCTTCAAGTCATCAATGTTTAGTGGGTTGACAACGGCATTATCACTTTCAAATTCTTGGTTCAATTCGTTGATGGCATCCTTAATATCCGTTATCGTCTGTTTGATGAATTCTTTCAGTTCCATCATATATAGGGCGAACCCCTCTCCAACACGTGCCCAAAGGTCAATTGAAACCTTAATCCGGCTGTCTACGGATTACGCGCTGAAAAGGGGCTCATCTAAATTCGTTCATTGGGCACTGCAAATATGGGCAGGATTGTTGGATTGGCAAAGGGGAAATGATTATTTTTGCGGGAGAAATAATACAAATCCTATGAATGAAAACAATTTCCTTTGGCTGAAACGAATGTTGAACACGTTGTACGTGCTGCTAACAATCATCCTAATGCTTGTTGCCATGCTCACGGTTATTATCCTCCGGTCAGTAGCCAACCAATAAGAGTGGCTACAATGGAGGCGGCTACACTGATACCTACTTTCATCCAATTCACATCGGCCAGCTTACTCCCCTTCCATCGCAAGTATTTGTGTCCTTTGACCGTCATCTGTATCCAATACCGGTCATTCCCCAAGAAAACGATGAGTCCTTCACGCTCCATGTGGTAGAGCAAGAACTCCGTGCGCTCCCATCCGATACCATGACGTTCACTGAGGTAGGTGCTGAAGCCATCGATGCAAGCACTCCAATCAGGTTGCAAATGCAGGTAGGTCAGCAGCAGGAGTGCCGCTTGCTGCGGGGTGTGTTCCTTTTTCTCCATTATTATATATAGGGCGAACCCCTCACAACAGTGCGCCGACAGGAAAACTACAAACCTGAACACGGTTGTCTACGTGTTACACTGTTGCAAGGGGTCCATCATGTTATTTTTGTTCGGCACTGCAAAGATAAGCATTCTTTCCCGTCCGGGCAAAAAGAGAGCGGGGCGTCATGCGCGTCCCGCTCTCTTTATTCGATTGAGTTATGCCACAGCCATAGCCGCCCGTTGCAACTTAGCGGCGACATCATTCAAGGCGTTGGAAAGTGTCTTGACCTCCTCGGAAGTAAAAGTCGCCGGTTTGCCATGGATGGCATTCCCGTTGATGCGTTGGTGCAACCACGAGGCGGAACGCCCGAAATAAGTCTTGGCAAATTCCGATACGGAGATGAAAGGCAATACTTCCTCCAACTGTTTCCGGATGGTGATTTGTTCGGCAAGCTTATGTGCTTCTTCCACATCTTTATGCAGCTGGGCAAAGTCTTCGTTGACGGCTTCCTCCAGCAAAGCCTTGTCTTCCTCCCGGAGTGCATCGAAGAAAACCTGCATTTCGGCATCGGCCTTTTCACGGTCTTCTCCGCTTGCATGCATCCATTGTTCTTTCAGTCTGATAAATTCTTTCTTTACATCCATACGTCAATTTGTTTAGAGGTTCATGACGAAGAAAGAATGCCCGCCGGGTCGCGACTCCCGGCAGGCTTTCTTTCTACCGGTTGCTGAGCAGCTTGATTTGTTCTTTCAACCATTCTATCTCAGCGTCCAGTACCGCTTTCCTATAACCAACGGTGATAAGCCGGTTGTAGTTGCGGAGGTAGTAGTTGAGGTTCTCAACATATTCTTCTACCCGCGCCTTTAGCGCTTCTTCGTCAGTCATTCAAAGAGCTCTTTTTGATTGACGATACAAAGATAATGATTTCTTTATCATCCTCCAAATCTTTTGATAATTATTTCTTTATCTTCCTCACATTTTCTTCTCCGCTTCTTCCTGTATCCGCAGCCGCTCGTCCATGGAGTAGATGGCGTCGAGGAACAGGCCGCGGCGCACCTGGTCTTTCTTCGTCATGTCGTGGGCGGCAAGGCTGTCGAGCAGGCGAAGCTGGGAGTCGAACACGTTCCCGAAGCCTTGCCCGCCACCGTCGCCGAACACGCGGGGGAAGCTGTCCGACAAATAACGGATGCTGCCCATGACGAACCAGGTCATGACCATTTTCGTGACGTCACGCAAATGATGGATGAGCCGGGCGTCATGCTCCAGACGGTTGATGTCGAACTGCTGTCCCGTGTGCCATAGGCAGGCCAGCACGTTGTCTATTTGGGCAGGGTCGGCGGTTGCCGCGTCGAGGTAGGTCTGCAGGTACATGTATTGCTCGAAGGTGATGTCGAAAAGGTTGTCGTCCGGTCCCGTCAGCCGCTGCCGGCGGACTTGCAGCGTGGGATAGGGATTGACCGTGCGGCGGAAGGTCAGCGTGTAGCGTTTCTTGCCATGTTCCAAAGTCCAGCCCATGACATCCGCCAGACGGTTCATGCGCTCCGCATCCAATGTGTAGGCTTTCTTCCCGATCCGCACCCGTCCGCGTCCGTCGATGCGTGCCCCGAGGCAGTAGAGCAAGGCGAGCAGCTTGAACTGTTCCACGGGCTGGTCCGCCTGGCTGATCCGTGCCAGGTACTCCAACTGCGGCACGGTCAGTTCGTCCCAGTCGGCGGGCACTTGGTAGGTGTCATCGTTTATCTGTAGGGTATGCACGTCTTTAATGTTTAATGTTTAATGTTTAATGACGAATGGTACTTTGTACTTGGTAAATTGTAAATTACACGATGGAGGTAAACAGTTTCTTGTCCTTGGCGTTCCACTTCAGCGGATGGGCGGCGGTGTCGATGCCGCTCTCTTCGGGGTGTTCCTGCAGCCAGCCGTTGATTTGCTCTTCGTAGAACGAGGCTTGCCCGGCGTAGTAGTTGCCGGTGTCCGTCCGGTCGGTGTAGAGGGGGCGGATGAGCGGCTGGTACTCCGGCTGGTTGCCGTTCAGGCGTTGCTCGCGGCCGGTCTGACTGGTGTGCAGCTCGGCGCACTTGGCGCAAAGGTAGCGCACGCAGAGGGTACGCAGTCCCGCCAAGGCTTCTTCTCCCGCCAATACCCGTTTGTACAACGCTTCGCCCAACAGACCGCCTACGTTGCGCACTTGCAGTTGCAACAACACAGGAAGCATGGCGCGGAAGCTCAGTGTGGAGTAGTCGATGTTCACCAAGCCTTCGTCCTGAAACTGGCGGGCACTGCGCACCAGGCAGCCGCCGGGCGTGACGCTCTCGGCATGGGCAGCGTATTCGGGGTACTCCTCTCCATGGGCGGCGAGGTAGGCAAGCAGGCGGTCGAGGGCCTGCATGCCCCGGAAGTACAGGTTCTGCTTGGCGGCGGCAATCTTGGTGTCGCTGGCGGGCGAGCGTTCGCCCTGCTTGTTCTGCACCGTGATGCCCGCGTCGCCGTACTGGATGCCCAGTTCATCGGTGGCGAGGGACATGGCGAGCGGACCGAGGGCACGACACAGTTTCTCCTTCAGCCGGTCGTCCGTGGCGGCTTTCTCCAAAGTGGCGGCGCCCACGTTCGGCTCTAAATAGATGTCGGTAGCGTCGGCAATGAAGGGGCTGACGCTTTCAAAGGCGACGGTGCTGTTCAGCTTCACCGTCGCCTGCAATTCTTCAATATTGGTTATGAGTAGTTCCATTATTTCATTTACAATCCTTTTCATTTACCATTTACCAAGTACAAAGTACAAATTGTAAATTGTAAATGGTACTTGTTATTGTTCTTCACTAATCGCCGGTATTCCCGTATTCTTCACCGCCCCCGTGCCTTTGTCAAGAGTAGTCAGTTGGCAGTTGGTCACGCTGAAGTAGATGTCCTGCGGCCAGCCGTTGACTTTCTTCACGAAGTAGAGCGGCTGCAAGGTGGCGTCCTGGTACATCTTGTGCAGGGCTTGGGTGATGATGAACAGTTCGCGCGCCTCGGTTCCGTTGATGCTCTTGTTCTTGCCGGGGCTGGAGCCGATGATGCTGGGGTGTACGCCCATGCCATACGACAGGGTGTTGCTGGTCTCCTCCGAGTCCTCGATGTACTCGCCCCCGTCGCCGCCGGACTTCAGCGGGGTGATGATGATGTCCTTGTCCTCGATGCCCTTCACCCGGTCGTAGCGGAAGTGGCTCACGAAGGTCTTGCCCGCGTTGTCCTCGCCCGTCAGGTAGTCGTTCATCTCCTTCAGGAACTTTTCCCGCAGGGCGGTCTGTTCCTCCGGCTTGGTGACTTTGTTCTTGGTGTAGAGTTCCGTCCAGAAGGTATCTTTGATGTAGACGATGTAGCGCAGTGACATCTGGTTCTTGATGAGCGCTTTCTTCAGTACGGGTATCGCGCTGCTGAAGTCGTACCAGCCGCTGGCGAACACGCTCCACCAGTAGGGCCGACCGTAGTAGAAGCGTCCCGGCGTGTCCATGCGGATGTTGTGTACGAAGCGGCGTTCCTTCACCCGGTGTGCCAATCCGTCCTCCGAGGGCAGGCGTCCCATGCGGGTCAGCAGGTCGCGCAAGGGTGACTGGCGGTCCAGGAGCGGAGTAGCCACCAAGTCGGTAGGTGTGCCCTTGTGCCACTCCGCGCTGTAGCCGTGCCACAGGGAGCGGCCTTCCTTCTCATCTATTTCGCTGATGCGGGAGCAGGTGGCCTCCAGCGGTTTCAGTTGCACGATGCGGGGCGGGGCGTTGCGGTCGAAGATGTACTCCACGTAGGCGTCGTAGAAGATGGTGAGGTCGTTGGCCAGTTCGGAGCGGATGTGGTCGTAGTCGTTCAGTTCCAGGAACTCGAACACGTCCGGGGCTTCCTCCGGCAGCACCTCTTCCTTGCGTATCTTCCCGTTTTCGTCCCGGTAGCGGCGGTACACCAAGAGGCTGTCCCCGTAGATGACTTTGTTCTTGAACTCCACGTTGCTGCCCACGGTGACGTTCACCCCGATGCGGTTCATCACGTCGTAGGGCAGGTTGTTGCTCGCGCCGCGGGGCATGAAGGGGATGGGCGTGTCTCCCCCCTTGGGAACCACGGGCAGGGCGTCCTCCCGCGTGTCGGTCACGATGTCCCGGTTGTCGCTGAGACAGACCAGCGTGTCCGCCCCCTCCAGCACGGCGTAGGGCGTGTAGCCGGGACCGACGTCTTTCAACAATTCTTCATTCTTCACCTCTTTCATTTACAATTTACGATTTACAAATTACAATCCTACTCATTTACCATTTAGCAATTTACAATTTACGATTTTGTACTTGGTAAATGGTAAATTAAAAATAGATTTTCATCCCGTCGATGCGGGTAATGAGGCAGCGGCGTATCTTGCGCGGCGTGGGCTGGCCGACGGGCAGCACGTTGATGGTGCTTCCCTTCGAGTGCCACGAGCTGAGCACGGCGCGCGGGTAGCGCACCAGTTCGCCGGTGCTGCGCTTGCAGTACTCGATGCTGAACTCACGGGGCCGTCCTCCCTGCCGCCGTTCCAGCAGTTCCCGCAGTTGGCTCTGATGTATGCGTTTCTCTTTCATGGGGGCGAAGGTAGCGGGCGGAAATTTCGTGCGAAAGGACAGCGGCATTTACCATTTAACTATTTACTATTTACGATTTTCCTTACGTCATGCGTCCGTAAATTGTAAATAGTAAATTGCTAAATAGTAAATGTATGTGGCATATTGCACAAAAAACCGAATATTCGGGCGAAACTTCCCCGCAGGGCGGTGCGGGGTCTGCCGACAGAAACAAGGGAAAAACTTTCCCTTGCCGACCCTTTTTCGGCTGATTGTCAGCGGGGGGCGCCGTTTTTCGTGGGAACGGGGTGCGGACGCGGAAAATTCGGGCGGCACGCTTGCCTTCAGACTGTATGGAATGCAGTCGCAAGACAAACTTAGCCGCCCGAATTTTCCGCGCTACAAGGTAGGCAGGCGTTGCCTTCCTGGCATGTGCTAAATTGCAGGCAATATATAATATGGTAAGCGTACCGCTTGGCATCCCATCTCCGTTTCTCTCTCCGGCACTCCTTTTCACCTTAGCCATCATCGGACGCAGCACGTCTCGCCTTTTGAAGCCACAAAGGTATCGCAAGGGTCTGGCAAGCAAGGCCGGGCGTTGTTCCGGCAAAAAATCTCCACTCTCCGAGTCGTATTCAAGCCCCAAGGTTTTGGCGGAAGCCTTGCCGGTATGCCATCCTCCTTGCCTTTGTGGGGCGGCATCAAAAGGCGAAACATACCGCGCGCGACAGGCGACGGAATAAAAAAAAAAGTCGTTCCGGGAAACGGAGAGTTTAAAAGGCTCACACCCACGGCTCAAGGTTCAAGAATAAATTCAAACTTAAATACTTTACGATTATGGCAACAAAGAAATTTATCCCCGAAGCATGGAAACAACAATGGAGTAAGTTTATGGTGACTTTCTTCGATTATTTACCCACCAAGTACGAAGCGAACAAACGGGAATGGGCAGTGCGCAAGATGATTTGGGACTTTAAAGAGGGGAAACGGAGCGTAAAAGTAGCGGAACTCGTGGCGAAGCGTATGCGGGAACAATTCGGGGCAGAAGTGGAAAACGTGACGTTGGTTTGCATACCCGCCAGTTCGGCAGCCAAGACGGAAACCCGTTACAAGGTGTTTGCTGAAGAAGTGGCACGGCTGACAGGGTGCGAGAACGGAAACAGAGGCATCACCATCGAGGGAGAACGGCTTGCCATCCACGAGACCCGCACGTCCAAGCGGCTGCAATCGGTGGAAGTTATCCGATTGGATAAAGATTATTTTCAAGGGAAATACGTGTTAGTGTTTGATGACGTGCTGACGCAAGGACACAGTTACGCCCGCTTTGCGTGCGAGCTTGAAAAGGTAGGAGCGGAAGTGTTAGGCGGCTACTTCTTGGGAAAAACAATATGTGGATATGACAATTAAACAGATAGAACCATGAAAAGAACATACAGAGATAAAGGCATTCAACTTTCGTTATTCGATAACGACTACAGAGAGCGTACCGATAGGGAACTCATTGCGGAACTCACGAACAAGCCCGACCAAGTGGCGGAGGAATGGGAGTATAGCTACAGCATGGAGCGGCTATACAACCGACTGACACCGCAACGCAGACGCATCGCCATCGCAGCGGTGGAGCTTTACAAGCGCAGAGAAGCAGGGCGCAGCCGTTCGCAGCGCATCCGAAGCAGCAAGGATATAGACCGCATCATGCGTCCACTTTTGGCGGACTTGGAAATAGAGGAGTTTTGGCTGCTTCCGCTCACGCAATGCAGCGGCACGATGAAGCCGATACGCATCAGCACGGGTGCCATTGACCAGACTTCGGCAGACGTTCGGGTCATTATGCGCAAGTTGGTAGAAGTGGGAGCCACGCAGTTTGCCGTAGCGCACAACCATCCAAGCGGCAGCCGAATGCCCAGCCGTGACGATGACCGTATCACGGACAAGATAAAGAATGCGGCAGAGCTTTTCAATATCCGCCTGTTAGACCATTTGATAATAACATGGGATACGTTCTACAGCTACAACGATGAAGGCAAGTTGTAAGGCGGACGGGTGACGTTCGGGATTGGAAGCGACATTGAGTGCATCCGTTGGACTGACCCCGCTTCGGCTTTAGAGATGGCCAAGGCGTTGCGCAAGGCAGGAGAGTTTATAATTAAAAACAGCAGACGGAAATGATAGACATTGACCAAAGAACCTTGTGCATCAAACTGTACAAACAAGGGAATATTAGTATTAAAGAGATACTCAAACAAACGGGCATCCGCTCCGAACAAACCGTTTATCGCATCTTAGACAGCGAAGGCATCCCCCGCCAGCGCAGGGACGCCGTGCACAAATCCAGCATCACGTTTGATGAAAAAACTTGGAGTATTATCGAGCGAAAGAAGCCACGCAACTTATCTAAATTTGTGTGCGATTCTATTCGGAAAACGCACACAAGAAAAAAAACGAATTAAATTATTCACCCTTTCAAAAAGAATATCCCGCTTTCCGCGCTGCCCGGTTCCTGGAAGAAGAAGTTCATGCCGAACCACAGGGTGTCGAAGGCGTCGGTGATGTGGGTCTTGTATTCATCGGGGTTGTCGGGCGTGTCGGGGGTGCCTTCGGGGGTCTTGTTTTTCTCGAAGCCGTTCTTGCCCTGGCGCACGCCGGTCTGTTCCATGGCGATTTTCAGAAACTCGTTGTTGTAGAGGTTGATGCGGACGGGCAGGAATTCGGGGTCGCCCTTCAGCGTGCGGTCGATGTTGAGGTGCTTCCAGTCGTGGCGGGGCGCCTGGCCCACATAGACCATGGTGACGTCGTAGCCGTTTTCCTCCAGCACGCGGCGGATGATGTCGGCGTAACTTTCGTTCGAGGCACCCGTTTCCCACGTGAAGGTGTGGTCGTAGTACACCACCATGTCGTGCTTCAGCTTGGGGCGGTAGTAGTCGGCTATCTGCTTCACGAGGTCCTGCAGCTTGCCGGGCGTTTTGACGTAGAACGACTTGAGCACCCGCATCACGCCGTCCTGCTTCTGCGCCACGACCGCCGTGCTGATGGAGGCGTTGCTGTCGAAAGCCAGGTGCAGCGGGGCGTCGAAATCGAGGTCACCGTCACCCAGGCAGCCGCACCCGCTGAGCTTCTTCCAGTCGGCGCCCAAGGCTTGCAGGCGTCCGTTGTCTTCCGGCGTGTAGAAGTGTACCCGTTCGTCCAAGGCGGAATAGAAACCGTTCTGCACCCGGAACAGGCGTTCGTTCAGGAAGGCGGTGCGCCAGATGAGCGGGGGCGAGTCGCGGTACATCTGCCAGATGAAGTCCTCGCCCAAGACTTCGAGGTTGTCGAACACATCGTATTCGCCGTAGAACACGGTGTACTCCCTGGTCTTTCCCGGAGCGGGATGCACGGGCGGCTGGTAGCGGCGGGCGATGTCAAGGTCACGCTTCAACTCCCGCACCTGGCGCAGGTTGTAGTCCGTCGGTTCCCGCCGCTTGAAGTCGATGTAGCGGGCGTAGAGGGTACGGACGAGGTTGATGTGCGCCGGGTTCATCTCCTCCCGCTTGTCCAATATCCAACGACCCATGGCGGCGGTGGGCATGTCGGTGCTGTAGCATACGCTGTGATGGTGGGGGCAATGGCCGAAGTACTGGCGGTTGCCGCGGTTGGCGGGGTTGACCTCGCTTTTGATTTTCTCGTAGCTGAGGAACTTGGCTTCCGGACCGATGACCCAGTCGATGGACATGGAGTTGGCGGACATGCCTTGGTTGAACGAGAGCACCACCATCACCGTGCCGTTCCAAAAGTGGAAGGCGTTGCTCCAGCCTTCGCGCATCAGGGGGCGGACGGGCTGCCCGAAGCCGAGGGAGGCCGGGGCACGGTGCCCCACCACATAATGCACGCCTTGCACGTAGCCCCATTCCGCCAACGCCTTGCAGATAGCTGGCAGGGTGTTGCCCCACGCCTTGGCGTATGTGGGGCTGAGGAGCGTGCCGAGCGAGCCGGGCATCTCCCACACGCATTGCAGGATGAAACGGGCGTCCACACCTTCGGACTTTCCCGTACCACGTGCGGCAATAACGTACTCATCGTGCGCCGAGACGGTCATCAGCTGCCGCTGCATCCGGTTGAAGAACTTCTTACATTTACTATTTACCATTTACTATTTATGATTTTGTTATGGCATAAATGGGAATTTATGTGTGTATCTGTCATCCTGAGCGAAGCGTAGCGTAGTCGAAGGATCTCATGATAACATTAGCTTACATGCTAAACGGGAGATGTTTCGACTTCGCTTCGCTCCGCTCAACATGACAGGCACACGAAGTCTTAAACAGCCCGATAAATTATCATTCATCATTCTTAATTATTTGCGCTTCTTCTATTTCCCCTTTGAAGTAACTGCGCAGTTGCTTGCGTTTGGTCTCGATGTCGTCCACCGGTTCCAGCCCTTCTAGCAGGGTCACGTCGTCCGACGGCTCGAAATTGGGCGGCAGCATCTGCGAGTAGTCAAAGGCGGTGTCCTCCTTGTCGCACAGGGTGTACTTGCCTATCTTGTCGAGGGCGGCGGCAGCGCCTTTGGCGTCTTCTTTCTCCATCGCCATGTTGTAAGTGCGCTTGGCTCCTTCTACAATGAGATAGCGGTACCATGACTTAGCGGCCAGGCGGATGTTACCCACTAAGCGGCGCACCATGGCGAGATCGCGGTACGCCTGGCTTCGGCTGACGGGGTCGGCCTGTCCGGCGCAACCGTGCATGAGGAAGTTCACCAGTTCGGTGTCTTCCAGCGTGGGCTTCTCCATCAGCTTCGACACGCAGAGCATCATGCGGGTCTTGATTTCCATTTCGCGGACGGAGAGGGTGCGGGTGGCTTCTTCCTTGTCCTTAAACAAGCTCCGCTCGATGCGGGTGTAGGTAGTTTCTTCGTTCATTCCTTTACAATTTGTTCGGTAAGATATTTGTCTGCCAAGGGTTCGGCGGCGGGACTTCCGGCCTTGGCGAGCTTGATGACCGTGCGGCGCAGTTCGTATTTCGTGGTGAGCCGTCCGCGCTGGTAGGCGGTGTAGAGGTCGGTGGCGGCGTGCGTCTTGCAGATTTCGCAAAACAGGTCTCGCTGATCAGCGTCAATGCCTATCAGGATGGCAATCTCAGCCGGAGGCAGCAGGGCGGCAGACATCTCTTCCACCTGCTGTAGTTGTTCATCCGACAGGGGTATAAGGCAGGGCTTCGGCATAGGCGGCTTCGTATTGCTGTGAAAAATAGTCATAGAGGTCTCCGGCGGTGAACCACACGCCCGCTTCCCACCGGTGGTTCTGGTTGAGATTGGCGGAACCCACGAGCCCGAAGCGGTGGGCATGGCTTTCCACGAGCAGTACCTTGGCATGGCAGGCGTCGATGCGAATGTCAGGGGTGATGCCGTGGGCAAAGAGCAGCATGTCGAGCTTGTGACGCTTTACGGTATAGTCTAACAGCAATGTCAGTTTCTCAATTCGTCCTTCTTCGCGGAGGAAAAAGAGCGGGCGCAACGAGTCCTCCGACACGCTGAAGGTAGCGATGCGCACCGTGGCCGGACCAATGGCGGATAAAAGAGAGGGCAATACTTCGTGTACTGCCCATTCCCCCTTGTGCATGAACGGTTCGCACCGTCCGGGCATCAAGTCATCCTGAAACCAATCTAACAACTTATTCACTTGAAATGGCAATCTGTAATTCCTGTAGTTCGGCCTCGTAGCTTTCGATGCGCTGCAAGGCGTTCTCATACACCGTCTGCCGTCCGTCTGCCTTGGCTTTCTCGGCAGCAGCACGGCTGTTGGCTATGTTCTGACGCAAACGTTTTATTTGTCGGGCTATCTCGTAGCCGCGGACTACATCGTTATCATTCTCACTGATACTCGTAGCTCGTAGCTTGTCACTCGTAGCTCCCTTCCCTTCGCTCCAGTCGTCAATTTTCCGCCAGAGCTTGCGGCGTTCGTCATCCAGCGCGCACAGTTTGTCCGCCAGCTTCTTGCGTTCCTCATCCGGTGTAGACGGATTGGCAATGTCGGCATGGAGCGAGGCATAGAGCGGGGCAATCTGTTTGATGCGGTCATGGGCTTTGCGCAAGGCGGGAGGCAGAGAGGCTTCCGTAACGACCTTCACACCGGGAGCGCTGAGCATGTCCACTTCCTTGCGAAGTTGACGCACTTCGTCCCAATTCTGTTCGATCTGGTCACGGAGTTCGTCAATCTCTTCGGCATGGCCGTCCCGGTCACTCTCCAAGTAACTGATGCGAGTGGCGATGTCCTCGTTGATGCACTCCAGTTCCTCGATGCGCCGTTGCCGTTTACGGGCTTCCGCTTTCTTTGTCTCTTCCGTAACCGATACGGGATGCAAGTCCAACTCTTCTTCAGCAGCCGGGATGACCTGCCCCATACGGATGGCGTTCGCTATCCGGTTCAGGCAGTTCACCAATTGCGTAAACCGGGGGTCTGACGGGTTGGTGACTCCGTCCGCACCCCGCTCCAGATAGAGGCCGTAGCGTTGCTTCACGGCATCCGGAGCCAAGGCGCGAAACAGAGCCATGCCGTCAGTGTAGGTGCGCTGACGGCAGGCTAACCAGTTAAGGAGTTGGTCTTTGCGGGTCATTTATACTAACGGGTCTTCTGTTACACCATCACCAGAGTCATCATCCTCGTTGTCTCCGGAACCAGAACCACCTCCCGGATTCGTCTGTCCGCCATCGGCGGTATCGAAGCTGGCGGTACCACGACCCACGGCCTCCATGTCGATGGGCGTTTCAAGGAAGATGGCACTGTAGTTACTGTCCGCCGTAGCAGTCAGCGTCAATCCGCGACGGTCCGCACGAGCCTGTCCGCCATTGTAGCTGGCTGACGTGGTGGCAGGTAAGCCATCTTGTCCGAGCAGCATCTGGTTGCCGTCCACATCCTCAAAGACGTAGTAGCCCGGCGTGTTCTTAATCAGAGCAGCTAAGGCGTGACCTTCCTTCATATTGCCGGGGAAGAAGCAGGTCAGTTGTGGATGGTAAGAGACGCCGTCCGTCTCGCCTTGCGCTTCGGCAGTGTAGCCGACAGTGGCGTTCGTTGCGTAAAGATAGATGGGCATCTTATAGGCTCCGCCTGTAACAAACACAAATTCGCCCTTAGCAGTAACCAGGTCTACCGCTTCTTCTGCATCTTCCCAATTAGGCACAGTTGGTATAGAAACCACGGCATCCACCGGGATGAACAGCACGCGGTTCTTGAAACCGCCCATATTGTTACGTCCTGTAGGCCATTTCAAGGGAGCGAACGCAGGACCAGCGGCCAGCGTCAAGCCATCTTGCAAGTCAAATCCATCACACCCGAACAGGCAGGCCAACGTCGCTACTATGACGAGTGCAGCCAAGCCAATGTATAGTCTTTTCTGATTCTTCATTTTCTTTACAAATTTAAAATATTAAACATTACTATTCAATTGTCTCTTCATCGTCGTTTTCACCGGAAGGCGTACCTTGGGTAGCTGTGTAAGTTGCCTCCTTGGTAGTGATCTTCCCGGCTTTCACTTCCACTTCCGCAATGCTTGCCGGGGCTGTCTTCCCGTTTACCGCACCGAATTCAATGGTATATTTACCTGGAGCTAGTCCAATGATATATTGGCCGCTACCACGCTGGGCGGCTTTACCTTGAATGTTCCACTGTCCGGCACCGTCATCACCCATGATGTTCACCTGCACGCCGCCGGTCTTGCAGTAATCGCCTGCCAAATCCAGTGACTCATTTTTCTGCTCGTTGGTGCAGAACACTTTTTCGTGCCAGTCATTGATGCGGGTGTCGTAACCAGACTGCAGCCAGAACTGCCATTCGTTCGGGTCTTCGTAGATGTCGCGTACTTGGCAGAAACGGGATGCGGCACGTGTGTTGAAAGCCACGTCCATATTGCCTGCCTTCTGCAAAATCAAGCGGCTGCCACGGCCAAGGGCTTCATGCGTACAAACTTCCAGCGTAGGGCAAAAAGCATCTTCACGCAACAGCTCAATCATACGTTGCACGCTGGGATATTCCTGCATCTTCAGCTTGTTGCGCAAGGCGGCACGGGCAGCCATCAATACGGTCTGCGAACACAACAACTGGGGCGTACCGTAGCGACTGGAGCGCAAGAAGGTGTTGGTGTTGCCAATCCATTCCACCAGATTTTCATAGGCGGAGTAGTCCGTGTCGCTGGTAGGCATCAGGAACTCACCACTCACGGCGAAGTTACCACGGGCTGCATTCACATCGCCATTGGCTATCAACATGTCGGCTTTGGTGAAGAAACCGTCGAATGCGCCTGCAGGCGAAGAGGATTCTTCATCACGCTCGGCATGGAACAGCACATAAACCACGTCCTCGATGTGGCTCTTGACCAAGGCAAATGCCACACGGGTTTCCAAAGGATGCCGTCTGGTGATGTTGCTGACAGGTTTACCACCGACAATCAGTAACTCGTTGTCATTGTAAACCTTACTGTTTTCTTTGGTCACGCAAACTACATCCTTGGGCTCGATGGCCGAAGGTTCAAAGCCGATCAGCTTATTCATGTAGCTGAAATCCTTACCGACTTCGTATGATTGGGTACCACCGGCATGGCGGCGTTCATTGATGCGGACATGCTTGCCTTGCAGGTCCATCACGTTCAGCTTTAGCAGGGCGGCAACTTCTTGCAACGTAGCGAAAGGCAGCGCACGCAAAGCCTTGTCATAAATCGTCATCGCTTCATTGAGCTTGCTGACGTCAATTAATTTAGGTATAGGCATAGTTAAAGTTTAAATTAAATAAGTCCTTCTTCTTTCATTCGGGCGGTCAGAGCGGCATAGTCGTCAGCGTGTTTGTCGCTGAAGGTGGCAAAGGTGTCTTGCGCTTCCGTACCCGGTTCTTTCTTCGGGGTCAACTCCTCTTTGCTTTCTGCGGGTGAACCTTTCAAATTCTTTACTTGTTCATTGAGAGATGCGATTTCCTCATCTTTCTTAGAAACATTGGCTTTGAGATTCGTAATCTCCTCATTCGCTTGGGTCAGCTTGCTTTCCGCATCTGACTTCTCCGTCATCAGCGTTGCGTTCTCGCCTTGCAAGCGTTCCAGTTCAGCATTTAACGACTCCATTTGCTCTTCAGAGAGTTGGGTCGCATCGGCCTTGTCTTCGCCAATTCCCAAGAAGGCGAGGACTGTTTTCCATTTAGCTTTCAAATTCATAGGTAAGATAGTCTTTATTTCCGGCACTTCATTAGTTACCATTCCCGCGGCCAGACATACGGAGGTGGTACGGTCATACAGTCTTACGGCATTGGCGTTAGCTGGAATATCTACAATAGAGGCTTCCATAAGATCGCATTTCGTTACGGTAGCACGAGTTTGACCAGGAACGAGATATTTCTTTTCATCCGAGGTGGCGAGGATGCGGATTCCGATACTGGCAGCATTGAATGTGCCAGCATTGAACTTGGCGGCAATCGTCTTAGACAGTTCATCGACTTCATCAAATACTGGTTCTGCGGAGAGCACACCATCTTCTACTTTAATATTCTTCCAATAGCCAATTGCTTTGTTTTGTCCCCAAAATGGAGATCCTTCATCCCTAAAGTGCATATACAGCATCATTGGATTCTTCCGGAAAGATGTCAGGTCGATACCTTCCGTAAGAATACGAAAGCCATAACGGTTTAGGGACGAATCTGATAAAATTACACGTCTGCTCATTACACACAATTAAAAGTTGCGCAATGATACATCTTATAAATAGTGCCTAAAAGGACGCTAAGAACGGAAATCTAACTGTGGAGTCAGGCAAGTTGCGAAGAGTTGCAAGCGATAACCTGCCAAATCCGCAGCAGTCTCACCGGGAATTTCTTCAAAACTTCCACGTAGTGGATACTCCTTCGTTCCCAAGATCCGAACCTTTCCGTTAGCATCGACATATTTCACCACACACCCCATACGGCAATATGTTCGATACTCTATAATGTCAGAAGCCCGAAGGACTCCATGACGTATCGTGGTTTCGAATTGATGATTATAGACTGTACCACCTTCGTCATCTTTAGGAGTTGCGCCTGCAGTGGTTCGTTTCACACTAATTGGTACCAGTTTCCAAGTCGCATTGATAGATAATTGTATAGTTACTTTGTTATTCGATACTTCAAAGGTTTCAATTACTGAAATAGGCAAAATCTCGCACCGAATTATTCCACCCATATTATTCATAATTTTCTGATTGTCAAATGGTTCTCAATTTTGTTGATAAATATCCGAATTTAAGGGACAAACCGCTACACTTGCTTGTATAAAAATCAGGCTTGGTTTTTGCGTTTTTTAATACACCGTCGCATTTTGCCCCGCCAGCGGTAATAGTTTTTAAGGAAAGCATCTTCCGACAGGCTCTCGATGCCGTAGCGGCGGATGAAGAGGCAGACGGCGTCCTTGTAGTCCATGCCGTCACGGTGCTTGAGTGTGTCCAGCAGGTCATGCACCTCCGCCCACATCAGCGTCTCCACCCGCCGGGAGATGATACGTTGCGAGCGTACACCTAAATAGTTGTACGTCTCCGGCCGCTTGCCTTCCGTGCGCCGGGGCAACACGATTTCCACGTTGCCGCGATCCACGGCGCAGCCTGCCGGGCGGCGTTCCAGCAGGTCGAAGATGAGGTGGTACAAATCCGTGTGGTCGGGCAGGCGGATGGGATCCGGCTTGAAGTCCCCGTACTTGCCGCGCAGGTATTCGCACAGGTGTGGTGGTAGATTTATCTTTGTTGTAGTCATAGTTAAACGGTTGAATTTTAGACAAATATACGAAATTGTAGCGACTATTGCAAAAAATGCAACGGTCTATTTCATACCCTCCGCACGAAACAGGGTGAAAAAATCGTGCGAACGTGCGGTGATGCTCCATTACCTTTTTATTCCGCTCTATGCCAAGGCTTTACACTCGCACGAAATGCGCACTTTTTCCGCACGGTTTCTCCGTTTGCGCACAAAACGGCATTTTCGGCCAAAAAGTGCGAATCGTGCGGCATTCGTGCGGAAATCGTGCAAAAATCGTGCGCCTTTATTTCGCTGATTTTTAACCGCTTCCGTCCATCCCTCTGTACCTCCGCACGATTGCACGATTTTTTAGGCGTTTTTTTAGGTAGTCTTTTTCAAAAAGAAGAAAAGAAGAAAAATATTATATGTCCCCCGCCTGCGGCTGTCCCTCTTGGCAGCCCGCACAGTTGTCCGATTTGCTTTTTAAGTGCGGTTTGGGGGAACGGGGGAAAGGGTGCGAGTCAAAGAACAATGAAAGAATGCCTGTAGTGCATAGGTGCTAAGAATAGCACAGCCGATGACGCTCACGCGCCACCGGCTGCCACATCCTGAAACCAATCTAACCTAAAAATAATCCGTAAATTGTAAATGGTTAAATAGTAAATGAAAGAAGGTCTTCCGGAAAGAATGCCTGGCAGATGAACTCGTACTCCCGTGGCAGCGAGCGAACGCCCACGGCCACGCATAGCCCTCGTGCCGCCATCTCGTAGAGCCGTTGGTTGGTGAGCGAGGCACCCCGGAAATTGTAGTTGGCGCACAGCACGAAGTAGGCGGTCGACAAGTCTACGGTGCGCAGGTCTGCAGCGATAATTTTCATTGCGTCGCTGGGCACACGAGCAAAGCCGAGTTTCACGGCCAGCCGGGCCAGCATCTTCTTCCGCTCATCCGGATCGGGCGAAACCGCCACGAATATTTTGCAATCTTTTTTTAGCATATTGTTGTGTATGTCTTTGATAATGTGTATCTTTACATCGTTATAAATTGGATTGGTCTACCTGTTCAAAGGTGACCAGGCAGAGGCCGATTTCTTGTCAGGCTGCTTGATGGCGTTGCCTCTGTGTACCCACTCCATCGTTTCGTCTTCAAACTCCAACGTACCTTTACATACGTCATACGGCTCATCCATGATGCACAGGGCGGCAATGTCGCGGAACAGCGGGATGCTCTTCTCCGCACAGCGGTCGGCAATGCGGAAGCGTCCGCCTTCGGGCAGTTCGTGGCACATCAGCCAGACGGCGTTGTAGAACCGCATGAAGCGTTCCGGCGCCTGCTCGTACAGGGGCAGGATGCGGGCCATTATCTCTTGGTAGCTATCAGTCATCTATTCATTTACAATTCTCTTCATTTACAATTTAACAATTTACAATTTACCATTTAAATTGTACTTGGTACTTGGTAAATGGTACTTGGTTAAAAGTCCAACTTATTGTCTTCCGCGGGCAGCCCCATGGGGTCAGTAGCCGGAGCCACGTCCGCATCCGGAGCGTTGCCCACGGTGACGTACTCCACGCCGCCCGCCTTGTCGTCCAGGATGGGCTTGCCGTCCCGGTCGTAGAACAGGGGCTTGCCGCTCTTGGGGTCGTACTTCTGCGGATTGAAGATGTAGCCTTTCCACTTGCAGTAGAGCACCAGTTTCTTCTTGAAGGCCGTGGGCTGGATGAACTTGCGGATGGCGGGGTCGTAGTTGATGAGCGCGTCGTACAGTTCCTTCTTCACCAGCCGGTGGTTCAGGTGTTCATCGCTGCTGAAGTATTCGTCCGCCCACGAGATGAACAGTTCGCCTATCTCCTGCCGCAGCTTGCGTTGCTCCAAGCGTTCGCCCGGCGCCTGGATGACGCCGTAGGTCAAGTACAACTGGATGCAGTTGGCCAACAGGTTCCAGCACAGGTTCCACTGCGTGAAGTCCCACTCGCTGAAGAACAGCACGCCGAAGTCGTCCAGCGGCTTGTGCGTGTCGTTGTAGAAGTCCGAGAAGGCGATGAGCCACTGGCGGTCGGTGAAGCTGCTGCCCGTGCCGCGGATGGCGTGGTTGGTGGCCAGGTAGATTTTGGGCGACTTGCTGAAGGGGTAGGTGATGCGGGTGCCGCCTTTCTTGTTCACCGTCCAGTCGCCCGTGAGGTTGGGGAAGAGGAACTCGAAGTTGAAGTTCTGCAGCACGTCATCGATGAATACGAGGCGCGTCTTTTCGTCCACGTCGTTCCACACGAATTGGTCCGTCAGCAGGTCCGGCTTCTTGCCGGGCAGATAGGCGATAGGCACCACCTGGCGCATCAGTTCGCCGATGAGCGACTTGCCGCTGCGCCCGTTGCTCTCGCCCACCTCGCTCTGCTTGCCGTCCATGCCGATGACGGCGCGGGTCACGTTGTTGTCCTTGGCCTCCATCAGCAGGTAGCCGATGGCGCAGAGCTTGGAGAGCAGGTGCAAGTTGTTTTCGTACAGCTCGGCTTCGTCCACCTCCTCCGGCTTCTTGCGCCAGGTGAAGTTGCTGGCGTTGATGAGGAAGCGCAGGTAGTGGCAGTGCGTGCCGTCCTCGCTCAGGCGGTAGGTGTAGCGTCCGTCCTCTTCGGTGAAGCTGATGAGCGGACGGCCCAAGTAGCGGGCGTCCACGTCTTTCTTCTGCTCGGCCCAGATGTGGTGGTTGATGCTTTCGTAGCCCACTTCCTTGACCTCTGCCTGCGTGATGCGCCAGCAGCGTTCGCGGAAGTAGAAGTACTGTTCGTCCCGGCTGGGGGCGATGAAGTTGGGCTTGATGAAGTGCAGGCGCGACATCTGGAACGGACCCACGAACTGCGAGCCGCCCTTCAGCAGGGCGTTGTTGACAAACAGGCTGCAGTTCTGCTCGGCGAAGGCGAACATGAAGTCGCGGGCGTCGTCCACATCGATGGTCTCCACCACGGGAGGCTCTAAGTGGATGTACTGCCACAGCTTGGTGTCCATCAGGCGGTAGCGGCCGATGCCCCGGTTCTGGAAGAAGTTGCGTGCCGCCACGTAGTTGTACTCAAACGTCCGGGTCTTGTTGCCGTTCTTGTCAAACTTCTCATCTTCTATCCAAAACTTCTCATCCTCCTCGAATGGCATGGCAGACACCACCCGCCCGTCCTGGAACTTGTAGGCGTAGCGTCCGAAGAGGAACTCCGGCAACTCGGCCAGCACGTCGCGGTGCAGTTCGGCAAACTTCTCGTGGCTGTGCAGGCACCACAGTTCCTTCAGCTTGTAGTCGTTCCAGGTGGTTATCTTGTGCATCGCCACCCAACGCCCCTGTCCGGACTTCTCGTTGCAGGCAAACTCGATGTCCTGCGCCAACTCCTCTTCCTGTCCCTTCAGGCTGTTCGCCAAAAGGTCGTCCACGCCCTTGTCACCCGCCTCGTTCTTCTGCACATGGCCGATGAATACCTCCACGAGGATGCCCCGGTTCTTCAGCATCCGCATGTACTCTTTAAAGTTGCGGGCGGCGGCGAAGAAGGAGGCGGGGCGTTGCTCCACGGGCTTGTTGATGCGGATGTTCTGCGACAGGTCGTTCCAGTCGGCATCAAACAGCAGGGCCACTTCCGTCACCCCGCAGGTGGAGATAATCTTTACCAGGTCTTCCGGCAACGCGCCTTTCTGCCCCAGGTTCTGTATGCCGCTGATGGCGATGCTGGGCAGGCCGTGCTTGCACGCCTTCTCCGCTTTTTTCTCTCCCTCCTGGATGTAGAGGCGGGTGAAGTGCTGCTTCTCCTTATACAGACTGCGCAGCCGCTGGGGAATGTAGACGGGCGTGCCGCTTCCGGCGGGCGACTTGTACTTGAAGGGACGTCCATCCTTGTCGAGATGTTCCTGGGGGAACTGCCAGCGCACGCGGTAGTATTCCTTGGTCTCCGTGCCGCCGGTCTTGCGCCTGCCGGGCAACTTGCGCTGGTAGGTCACGGGCAGGCCGTCGAGGTCGTAGTACTCGATAATGACATCATCGCCCTCCGTGATGTTGCCGTATTCGTCCACCGTGCCGGGACGGAAGGTGCGTGCCTCGAAGATGCTCTGCTTGTCGCCCGTCTTGTAGACCTTGGCGGTGACGTCCTCGTAGGTCAGTCCGCTTTCCGCCAGCATCCGGGCGCAGAAGGTGTCGGTAGCCTGCCCCTTGGCGGCGCGGCTTTTCGCCTTCATCTTGGCGGGAACTTTGGCCTTGGCGGGAGGGGGAGCGGGTGCGTCGAGCAGCACGGAGAACTTACGTGCCAGGTAGTCCATGGCGTCGATGAACTCCATGCCTTCCACCTTCATGAGGTAGCTCACGGCATCGGCGCCCTTGACGTCCGGGCACGCCCAGCACTTGAATATGCCCTTGGCGGGCGAAACGGAGAATTTGTCTTTGCCGCCGCAGCGGGGGCAGTCGCACACATAGTCCTTGCCGCTGCGGCGCAGTTCGCGGAAGTCACTGATCACATCAAGCAACCTCCCCTGCGCCGCGTCCTTAATGCGGCGTATATCATCATTGGTGAATTTCATCTTGTCAATTGGTTACAGTTTCGAGGCAAAATTGCAATCAAACGTTGGGGGAGTGAAGGACGGGATCACTCCATCGCCTCCAAGTCTCCGGGCTTCGCGCCTAAGCCGATGAACATGGCGACGGCAAGCATCATGTGCAGGCCCCGGTGTTCCTTCAGGTTCTTGGGCGTGCCGGTCATGTCCACGCTATACTTTCCGTTCTCGTGGTCTCGTGTAATCTGTACGTAGACTTCCTGCGTGCCGCAAGTGATGGTGGCGTGCGCTGTCTCTTTCGTCCCGTCCAGTTCGCTGCCCCAGTACCACCTGTCTTCTTTGGGCTTCTTGTCCAGCCAGACGCGGCAATAGAGTTCCGGGCGTTTGCCTCCCTGCCGCTTGATGAATACCTTCTCGGCCACGGTGCCGAGTTCGCCCGTCGCAAGGATGCGGACGCGTTGTTTTCTGAGTATGGTTTTCATTGGATAGCCTCCTTTCCTGTGTCGGGCATTAAGTCATCAACGTATGCCCAACGTTTGAATGGGTATTTTTTGAGTATTCGTTTTAATTCTAAAACACTATTGACTTCAAAGTCAAACCAGTCTTCGTTGACTACATGCCTTCCGCAATCCGGCAGGTCTTTGTCAATATCGTGCCACACGGAGTTGATGCGCCAGTGAGCTGCATTGACGAAGATGTCAATAAATGGCTTTTGGTTCCATTCAGCGGGAACTACCCCTTTCAACTCTTTTCTGGCTGCCTTTTCAATTGTTTCTCTGTTCATTGTCGTAGTATATATTAAATATGTAAAGTTTATCTAAATCGGATAGAGGCTGTGCCTATATCGGATATAGGTGCTGCCTAAGTCCGGCTTAGGAGTGCTTGTCTCCTGCGTTAGGAGACATCGCCTCGTGCGTTACAAGGCGTACTATAGATTCCACGTACTTTCTCATATTGTAAGTATAGCACAGTTTTCTCTGAATTCTCTTTCGGATAAACGGTCCATTGTCCCCCTGTCTCATCAAAGGATAACGGTATGGTACGGGGATAAGTTTTATTCAGTTCATCTATTTTCGCTTTAATAGTATCTCTAAGATGACATAACGTATTATAATCTGCAACAAGCATGTGCTTATACTGCAAGACGAATTTCTGTAAAGCCAATCCTTTCTGATTGACACTGGCATATACTTGAATGTGATCAATAAAGTATTGCATAGGGTTATTCTGCTGACTGTTATTTTTCCAAATATTTTATTAATTCTTTTCTGTTGATGAAGAAGGCACAGGCGAAATATTCCCCCTCTTCACCATAAAGGATTTGCCGTTTCAAATCTTCACCAAATCTTTGTTCCGCGCCAAAGCCGATAACGCACCCTCGGATTTCTTCCTGTACTGAAACCAAGGTAGTGGACATGGCAAGCCCATAATTGTCATCCTTGGCCATCTCAATAACAGCCTTTAAAATTTTTAGACCTAAATTCTCTTTCATCGGATTATTATATTAAGTGACTATATTGGTTAATGACCCGCGTCATGGCGGCGTTGAAGTCGAAGTAGTCCGGATATTCGAACTCAACCAGCTTTACTTCGCTACCGTTCTCATCCTCACGCTTCATGCCGTGTTGGATGTGGACGGGCAGGTGCTTGGTCTTGACTTCGGCGCAGAACGCTTCGAGCAGGCCGGCTTCTATCTCGTATGCGATTTTCATAGGTGCGCCTCCATGATGTTGAGTATGTCTTCCAGGAGCCGGGCCAAGCAGTGGTCACCGGAACAGAGTAGACGTGCCGTAGCGTAGTCATTGTCATAAGTCTTCACTTCTTCTACACGCACATAGTCCAGGCGGTCGATGGCGTCTACGAAGGGCATGTGGCCGGACAGGCTAAAACTGCACGAGAGGTATGCGATTCCCGCATCGGGGTATAGGCAGATGCGGATGAAGTTCTTCCCGTCGGGCAAGGCGATGGTGGCCGTGCGTTTGGACAGGGGGTTGATGTTGTCGATTGTTGTTTTCATGATGTTTGTTATTAATAGGTTGATAAATCGTTATAGCGTTTGGGGTGTACCCGTCCCGGGCGGCTCCGGCGGGGGAGCAGCCTCGGGGATGGGATAATAAGGTGATGCGTCCGCTTACGACAGGTAGGCGGGCAGCACGGTAGCGTCCGGATGGCGGGCGATGAAGGACTGCGAGTTTCGCAGGCGTTTCTCGGCTCGGCATTGGCGGTGGTAGGCTTGCTTCTCCCGCCATTTGGCGCAGATTCTTTCGATGAGTTGGGTGTAAGTGGCGGCTCCCATGGTGTAGCCTGTCCCGCTGATGTTGAAGGTGCCGGTGACGGTCTCCCCGTTCTTGTTGGGCGTGCGGCGGTAGCGGATGCGGCAGCCGTGCAGGTCCAGCCCCAGGCGGGCAAGGTCGGTGTAGGGATTCCCGGTGAGGGTACTGAGGTTCGCGCCCGTTTCGTGGGCTGACGTTCCGTGGCCGTTAGACAGTGCGGCGTTGGAAAGCGATTGATATTGTAACATAATAAAAACAAAAGGTATCCGTGCCTGTCCCGCTGTCTATCACATCCAATCGCCGATGCTGCATGGCCATTAAGCCGATGCACGGGGGTACACGGATACCTGTATAAGGTTCGTACTATGGTTGCGGACATAAAAAATGCCTGCACGGTTGATGCAAGCTCATGTCCTGCATCGGCGATTATATATTTGATAGACGTTGCAAACATACGGTTTATTTTTGGATTGGCAAGGGGTAGGGGTGATTTTTTTAATCGAACAGTTGCGGTTCGTTCTTCAGGCGTTCGTTGCGTAGCTGCTCCAGCTTCTTGCGCTTGTCGGCGATGGTCTGTTTCAGCTGCACTTGCTGTTGGTTCAGTTCCGCCAACTCTTCCAGCAGGGAGATTTCGGCGCGGTTCTGCTCCAGCTGTCGTTTCTGCGTGCCGAAGAAGTGCTGGTAGAGGGCGTCGTAACAACTACGGCGATAGACCCGCACCGCTTCCTGCGCTTCGGGCTTCACGTTTTTCGGGTTGATGGTGAACAGCCATCCGAAGATATAACGGACGGGCAGACAGAACATTTCGTATTGTTTCCCGTCGGCACCAGTTGAGGTGCTCAGCACCCCAACTGAACTCAAATCTTCGTCGTCTTGTATCTTCTGTCGCTGCACTTTTGCGTCTATTCCCAACGCCTCGCAGATAGGGCGGATGGCAATCAGTTGTTCGTCACTTGTGGCGATGATGTCCACGTTGTTCACTCTTACGATGGTCTTGGTGTTCATGATTGGTTCTGTTATTAATAGGTTGATAAATCGTTAGTCTTTTATTCGTACAATTCTTTCTATTCTCACTCTCCCGGTGCGGTACCTGCAGAAGTGGTACTCGTTCATCACCTCCCCGCCGATAAATAGGAACGCCAGGCACAGTGCCCCGATAGTGCGCTTCAACGGCGACAACTCGAAGCTGATGCCGAACGTCGTGCAGAACCACCAAGCGGACAACTCGTTAATCTTGCCGATGTGCAACTTATCGTACACCTTGCGCAGGATGTTGTCCACCGTGTAACGTGAGATGCCCAGGTCTGCGGCCACCTCTTTTTGTGAGGCGCCCCATGCGATGCGTTCGGCTACTTGGCTTTCGCGGGCTGTGAGGATTGCGGCAGTTCCGTGATGTCCCATACGTCGGTGATGTTGCGGCGTGCGAACGCCTGGTTGATGGCTTCGAACCGTGGCAGACTGATGTCGATGATGCCACTATTCATTACATTATAGAAGTAACTCCGTTGGGTGATGCGGAGTATGTTTTTCAGCTCCTCCCGAAGCTCATCCCTGTCTTTCAAGGTCACTTGAAGGTAGCCTTTACGGAATGAATAGCGTTTTTTCGCTATTGCTTTAGTTGTGTTTTCTTTGTACATTTGTTGCAGATGTTTTAGTTATCTGCTGCAAACATATCGCATTTTTACGATATATGCAAGGGGAATATATTATTTTTTCGATATGGAAGGTGAAATTATAGAAAGATTGGGTGAATATATGCGTTACGCAGGCTTGAATGACAATCAAGTTACTGTGCAATGTGGTTTGTCTAATTCTATTATAGGTAATGCTAGGAAGCGAGGTAAAAGCCTCAATGGAAAGAATATCGTAAAAATAATAAGTACATATCGTGATTTAAATGCCCGTTGGCTCCTGACCGGTGAAGGTGAAATGCTGGTGTCTGAGTCTTATCCAACCGACTCTGCCATTGCTCAATTCTTAAAAAACCAAAATAGGGAACTGATGGAGAAGGTAGAAAGCCTGAATAGGGAAGTGGGAGACCTTCAGCGGCAACTATCTGAATTGAAAAAAGAGCATGCCCGGTGGGATATCGCTGCCGAAAGTGCCGATGTAAAACCTTACGGTTTGGCGAAGTAGAATATATGTTGCCTAAATATTGATATGGATAAGATTAGATATTTTGATATAGTCAACGAATAATCAATGTATTATAAGAGTTTTACTCGGACAAATATCGGACAAATAGTATATAAAACGACATCATCAACGAATCGTATATGGTTGATTATCAAGCTTAGTTGTTCTGAATGTTTCACTGACAAGGTCTTGCCTCCGCAACTTTTAGGGTAAATGGCTGGAAAGAAGCATTTACCCTTTTTTAGTGTCAATTTAAAAATTAAAATTCCCGCAAAGAAATTACGGGTCAGCGGATTTTCCCGGTTGCGAGAAACAATGCACGAATCTTTATGGCCCGATGCATATAACTGACTTCTTTGCACGATTACTAATCGTGCGGCGTGACGATTACTAATCGTACAGTGTGACGATTACTAATCGTACAGTGTGACGATTACTAATCGTGCAAGAAAGCAAGCTATATGCTACCGGATATTCAGACTAATCCGCTTTTCTTAGTGGAAAAACAAAATATATTTTGTACATTTGTAGAAGATTAAACTCAAAATGGCATCATTATGGAAAGGCGAATGAAGAACGCACAGCATTTGAACACTAATAAGCAGTTTATGATAGGTAATGGCATTTTAGCCTTTGCGGTTATAGCCGTTATTGTTATTTTTGTCTACATGAGTCTGCGCTTGCAACGTGAGAAAGAAGGTGATCGTTACTTTACTGAACAATACACCATTTCGTTAGTCAACGGTTTTGAAGGCGATTCAATATCAATTTTAATAAATGACAGCCTCTTGTTAAACCGTACGATTGATCAACAGCCTTATAACCTTCAGGTCAAGCGGTTTACAGAAGAAAGCACACTGATGATAGTGGACAACATCACAGATCAATTGTCTGTTTTCGAATTAAGTGAACGGGGCGGCATCTATCGCTATGAGAAAGAAGATGGAAAAGTGAAGCAATTGGCACAAGAATAATTATAAAGAAGTACGGAATCTCTTCAATTCCTGTCGCAAGGCGAACGATTGTCCGTTGGTAAATCCGTTGAGCATTTCCCAAAAGGTGTCGCTATGGTTCATGACGCATGTATGTGTCAGTTCGTGCAACAATACATAATCCACCAGCCGGGCGGGCAATAACATCAAGTAATAAGACAGATTGATGTCTTTTCGTGTAGAACAACTACCCCATCGGGTAGTGCTTGAATTTATTTTCACGCTGCGATAGGTCAATCCTGTTTTCTTGGCCAATTCCTGTAATCGCACTGGGAGCACTGACTTAGCGCGTGAACGCATGGCCTCCCCTACAACTTTTCGCAACCAGTCTTGCAATTCCTCATTAGAAAAATCCGTATCATGCGGACAAACAATCTGTATATCGGCGCCATCTGCACGCAATAGGAAACGATTGCACTCTCCTTGCACCACACTCAGATGAATAAAATCGGCATCTATTTGATAGTGTAGATCAATGAGAGTAGTGTGACGCTTGTGGTAGGCTTCTCGTAACCGAGGCCTTAACTCCTCAATTGCTTTTCGCAAACTGGAAGATGTGATTCCTGGAGGCAAGGTGACATGAATCCCATCATCTTTTGCACGAAACACCAGCCGACGGGCGCGCGTATTGACGTGAAGCCGAAGCGCTCCTAACTCCTGATCTTCCCATACCAATGGAGTTCTTGAATTATTTATCATGGTCAATCTCTCTGATTTGCGTTGCAAAGAAAATCCTTTTTGTTCAAAAATGCAATGATTCAATGTACAAAATCGAACAGGCTGTCCGAAAGCGAACAGTTCTCTATTATTTTATTCGCTTATAATCAATATCTTAGTTTTTTGGCACACACCTTGTATAAACAAGCACGAAAAAGACGTATTCGTGCAACTTTTCAAGATGTGTTTACGTCTATAGGATAAAAAGGATTTTTATTTTAAAAACATTATATTGATATGAAAAAATTAGCATTTGTAGTTTCGACCTTCATGTCGGCCATCTCATTAATTGCTTGCGCTCAGTCTTACACACACAGTGTCAATTCAGGATTGTTTAAGGGCAAAACCGTGGAAGCTAACGACAATTATGTAACGAAAGAGCTTCGGGTGAAAGATTTCGATGAAATTTGTGTGTCGGGAAGTGTGGATGTCAGTTATACGCAACGTTCAGGCAAGCCTGAAGTAGAAATCTATACCTCGGACAATGTGGTGGATTTGCTTGACATCTATGTAAAAGATAGACGTCTGAATGTAGGCTTTAAAAAGAACGTGAATGTGAAATACAACAAATTAGAAATACGCGTATCGTCCAAAGTCCTTAGCAAAGTAGATGTAATAGGGTCGGGAGACTTTGAGTTTGTCAATGGCTTGAAAACCGACGCTTTATCAATAAGGGTGACTGGTTCAGGAGATGTGAAAGGCAAAGATATTCGATGCGCGCAGCATCTGTCAATGAGCGTAGCCGGTTCGGGCGACATCAAAGGGCAGGACTTTAGTACCGAGGCACTGAGAATTTCTGTTGCCGGTTCGGGGGACTTGATATTAGAAGATGTTACGGCTACCACAACTGACGCCAGTGTTGCCGGTTCGGGGACTGTCCGAATGTATGGCCATACCCAAGATGCCGATTATAGTGTAGCCGGATCAGGTGACTTGTTTGCAGACGACTTCGAAGCACAAAATGTAAAAGCTAGTGTAACTGGCTCAGGCGATATCCGGTGTCATGCAATAAAATACCTGAAAGCTCGTACCAATGGCAGCGGTAAAATAGGCTACAAAGGTAATCCTAAGGTAGATTATCCCAATAAGAAATTGTACAGACTTTAATCTATACCTCTATTCTCTCTAATGTCTGCCAGCAGGCAGGATTCTTTTCTCTAATTGTTTTTTTGGAAAATCACAGAAGAGAGTAAGTTTCTATTAGCAAAGACTCTCTTTTCTGTGATTTTTATTTGTCTGAGGAAGATGTCCGGCATTTCTTCTTTGCTTCACCAATTTGTATCGTTATAAGGTGAGTTGGGTATAGTCGGAATCAGAAAGCTGATGTATTCGTTTAGTTATTTTGCATGTCGTTCAGCCGTTTGTAATAGCCGCCCAAGGCGAGCAGTTCCTCGTGGCGTCCGCGCTCTACGATTTCCCCTTCGTGCAAAACGCAGATTTCGTCCGCACCACGGATGGTAGACAGGCGGTGGGCGATGGCGATGGTGGTGCGTGTCTTCATCAGCCGCTCCAAGGCTTCCTGCACCAGCCGTTCACTCTCCGTGTCAAGTGCCGAGGTGGCTTCGTCCAAGATGAGGATGGGCGGATTCTTCAGGATGGCACGGGCGATACTGATGCGTTGGCGTTGGCCACCGGAAAGTTTTCCACCTCGGTCGCCTATGTTGGTATTGTAACCGTCGGGCGTCTCCATGATGAAGTCGTGGGCGTTGGCTATCTTGGCGGCGGCAATCACTTGCTCCATTGTGGCATTCTCCACCCCGAAGGCGATGTTGTTGAAGAACGTGTCGTTGAAGAGGATGGCCTCTTGGTTGACATTGCCTATCAAAGAACGCAGGTCGTGTATGCGCACGTCCTTGATGTTGACCCCATCTACGAGGATTTCACCTTGCTGCACATCGTGATAACGGGGCAGTAGGTCTACCAAGGTGGATTTGCCCGAACCGCTTTGTCCTACGAGGGCAATCGTTTTACCCCGTGGAACAGTCAGATTGACGTGCTTCAACACCTGCCGGCCTCCGTTGTAGCTGAAAGTGATGTCGCGGAACTCTATCTGATGTTCTAACCCGTGAAGCGGCTGTGGATGAGTCGGCTCCTTGATAGGATTCTCGGCCAGCAGTATCTTGTCGATGCGTTCCATGGAGGCAAGCCCCTTGGGGATGTTATAGCCCGCCTTGGAGAATTCCTTCAGAGGATTGATGACGCTATAAAGGATGACGAGATAGAAGATAAACGAAGGGGCGTCAATGGTAGAGACATTGTTCAATATCAATGTACCTCCAAACCAAAGGACAATAACAATGAGGCACGTACCGAGAAATTCGCTCATGGGGTGCGCCAAAGCCTGACGGGTGGCCACACGGTTAATGGCGTCACGGTACTCATTGCTGCAACGGTCGAAGCGGGCAGCCATCTTGCCTTCGGCCAGGAAAGCCTTGATGATGCGCAGCCCGCCAAGGGTCTCTTCCAACTGCGACATCGTGTCGCTCCATTTGTCTTGCGCTTCCAATGATTTACGCTTGAGTTTCTTGCCTACGGTGCCCATCACCCATCCCATGGCAGGTACCACGAGCAGGGTGAACAACGTCAATTGCCAACTGACAGCTATCAGCGTGCCGAAATAGACAATGATGAGGATGGGATTCTTGATGAGCATATCCAGCGAACTGGTAACCGATGTCTCCACTTCAGTGACGTCACCGCTCATGCGGGCGATGATGTCCCCTTTGCGTTCCTCGGAAAAGAAAGCGAGCGGCAAGCGCAATACCTTATTATATACTTGCATGCGGATGTCACGCACGATACCTGTGCGCAAGGGTATCATCACGGCTGATGAAGCAAAGTAGGCCAACGTCTTCAGCAGCGTCATCACGGCTAAGAACACTCCCAAAATAAGCAACGTGAGCGAAGGGCCTTGCTCGGCTATTAACTCGGACACACTATAGTAGAAATTATTCACCACAATGTCTTTCATGCCCATACCTGCCGTATCCCAAGGGATAAACTCATAGACTTTAGTGTCCATCTCGAACAGTATCTGCAAAATGGGTATGATGAGTGTGAAGGAGAATATATTCAGGAAAGCTGAGAGCAAGTTGAGGAACAAGGCCCAACCTAAATATTTCTTATAGGGCGGCACAAAGCGGCGCAGGAGTTGGAGAAATTCTTTCATTGTTATAGCATATAATATATGTATTGAGGGGACAAAAGTAAAGAATATATTTAAATGTAGCAACCGTTCAACGGGAAAAGCCTTATCTTTGCGCACGTTAAGAGAAAGGGCAACACAATGAAAGTAGTCGTAGACGATAAAATACCTTATATAAGAGAAGCATTGGCCAACATGGTCGACGAAGTGATTTACGCGCCCGGCAAGGACTTTACCCCTCAGTTGGTGAAAGATGCCGACGCGCTCATTATCCGCACCCGCACCCGGTGTAACCGCGAGCTGCTGGAAGGAAGCCGCGTGCGTTTCATAGCCACGGCCACCATCGGTTTCGACCACATCGACACCGAATATTGCCGCCAAGCGGGCATCACGTGGCAAAACGCACCGGGATGTAACTCCGCCTCGGTGGCACAATACCTGCAATCCTCCCTCCTCCTGCTTCAGCAAGAAAAAAACTTCCGGCTGGCAGGCAAGACGTTGGGAGTTATCGGCGTAGGCAATGTAGGAAGCAAGGTGGCGCAGATAGGCCGCGAGTTGGGCATGAAAGTCCTGCTGAACGACCCTCCGCGCGAAGAGCGGGAAGGAAGCCAGGATTTCTACCCTTTGGAGCAACTCATAGAGGAGTGCGACATACTAACCTTCCACGTGCCGCTTGTCCGTGAAGGGAAATATCCTACGTACCACTTAGTGAACCGCGAAGTTTTGGCCCGCTTAAAGCCTCGCGTAATCATCGTCAATACTTCGCGGGGCGAAATCATTGAGACACAAGCCCTGCTCGATGCCCTGAGCGAAGACCGCATAGCCGATGCCATCATCGACGTATGGGAAAACGAACCGGACATCAACCTCGAACTTCTGAACAAGGTCTTCATCGGCACTCCGCACATAGCCGGCTATTCGGCGGACGGGAAAGCGAACGCCACCCGCATGACCCTCGATGCTCTTTGCCGCTTCTTTCACATTGACGCCCATTACACCATCGAGCCGCCTCGCCCCCTCCAACCCGTTATCCAAGCACACAACGAGACGGAAGCCTGCCTGCAAATGTACGACCCGCGCCACGATTGCCAAGCCTTGCGCGCCCACCCTGAGCTATTCGAGAAGCTACGGGGTGACTATCCTTTACGAAGGGAGAAGAAGGCTTACCAGGTTGAAATCAGCCCTCAAACCTCTGCCACCAACCGTTCCACCACCTGCGGATAATACTCATACTCCAACGCATGTACTCGTTGAGCCAGTTCATCCGGCGTATCTCCCGGAAGGACCGGGCAACGGTATTGGGCGATGATGTCACCCTCATCGTAATGTTCATTAATATATTGTATGGTGATACCGCTCTCTTGCTCGCCGGCTTCCAACACGGCTTGGTGCACCCGGTCGCCATACATGCCCTTACCTCCGAACTTAGGCAAGAGCGAGGGATGAATGTTCACTATCCGCTGGGGATAGGCCTGCAAAATGACATCGGGCACACGGGCTAAAAAACCGGCCAGCACGATGAAGTCTATCTCCCGCTCACGCAACAAACGCATGACTTCTCCCCCGGTGGCCCATGCATCTTTATTCATATATATACAAGACACGCCCAACTGTTCGGCCCTGTCGAACACTTTTGCCCGCCAGCGGTTGCATACCACCAGCACAACTTGTGTTTCCCCTTGTTTCGCTTGAAAATAGCGGATAATGTTTTCTGCGTTCGTGCCGTTTCCCGAAGCGAAAATCGCGATCTTTTTCTCCATAAAACCTCCTTTATTGGCCCATTTCTTGCACAAAAGCATATTTTTTGTGCAAAAAACTGCATTTAATTCCTTAAATATTTGCGCAAGTTGATAAATATTTATTCCTTTGCAACGCAAAAATAAAGAAATAAACTCAATTTATTAATTAAAATCTTAAAGTTATGTCTGAAATTGCATCAAAAGTGAAAGCTATCATCGTCGATAAATTAGGCGTAGAAGAATCTGAAGTTACTAACGAAGCCAGCTTCACTAATGATCTGGGCGCAGATTCTCTTGACACAGTTGAACTGATTATGGAATTTGAAAAAGAATTCGGTATTTCTATTCCTGATGATCAAGCAGAGAAGATTGCCACTGTAGGTGATGCCATCTCTTACATCGAGGAACATTCGAAGTAATTTTATCCATCCGTTTTTTCTGAACATGGAATTAAAAAGAGTTGTAGTAACAGGTCTCGGCGCCATTACCCCCATTGGCAACGGTGTTCCCGAATTTTGGGAAAACCTTGTGAATGGGGTTAGTGGAGCGGGACCCATTACTCATTTCGACGCATCTTTATTCAAGACTCAGTTTGCGTGCGAGGTAAAAGGCTTCGACGCGACCAAATATATCGACCGCAAAGAAGCGCGTAAGATGGACTTGTACACACAGTATGCCATCGCCGTGGCCAAGGAAGCGGTAGGAGATTCGGGTCTTGATGTCGAAAATGAGGATTTAAACAGAATCGGAGTTATCTTCGGCGCAGGTATCGGTGGTATACGCACGTTCGAGGAAGAAGCCGGCAACTATGCGTTGCACGGCAAGGAAGTAGGTCCTAAATTCAATCCGTTCTTCATCCCCAAGATGATTTCGGACATCGCCGCCGGACAAATTTCTATCCTGTACGGCTTTCATGGTCCCAACTATGCCACTTGCTCGGCTTGCGCCACTTCGACCAACGCCATTGCCGACGCGTTCAACCTTATCCGTTTGGGCAAGGCCAACGCGATCGTAACCGGTGGTTCAGAGGCAGCCATTGCCGCTTGCGGTGTAGGTGGTTTCAACGCCATGCACGCGCTTTCTACCCGTAACGACTCCCCGGAGACGGCTTCACGCCCGTTCAGTGCCAGCCGTGATGGTTTTGTCATGGGCGAAGGTGGCGGTTGCTTGGTATTGGAAGAACTGGAGCACGCCAAGGCACGCGGTGCGAAGATCTATGCTGAATTAGCCGGCGTAGGAATGTCGGCCGACGCTTATCACCTGACAGCCTCACATCCCGAAGGACTGGGTGCCAAGCTCGTGATGATGAACGCATTGGAGGATGCAGAAATGCAGCCCGAAGATGTGGATTACATCAATGTACATGGCACTTCAACTCCCGTAGGCGATATTTCAGAGGTAAAAGCCATTCAGGAAGTGTTTGGCAAACATGCTTATGAGTTGAATATCAGCTCTACGAAGTCTATGACCGGTCACTTGCTGGGAGCAGCAGGTGCCGTAGAGGCTATCGCAAGCATCCTTGCCATCAAAAACGGCATTGTGCCTCCTACCATCAACCACGAAGAAGGCGATAACGATGAAAACATCGATTACGACATGAACTTTACGTTCAACAAGGCTCAGAAACGCGAAGTGAACGTCGCTCTGTCCAATACGTTTGGATTCGGCGGTCACAACGCATGTGTAATCTTCAAGAAATACACTGATTAAGGTCGTGTTGCGTAACCAAATAGATAAAATAAGATTCTTGTTCCACAAGGAACGAGAGTCTTATTTTTGTTTTTACCGCATCTTAGGCTTCTTTCCGCGCAACATTAAATTCTACCAACAGGCTTTGGTACACAAGTCTACCTCCCTCCGTTCTACTGAAGGCAGGCCGTTGAACAATGAACGGTTGGAGTTTTTAGGCGATGCCATCTTAGACGCTGTAGTGGGCGACGTCGTTTTTCGCCACTTCCCCGGGAAACGGGAAGGTTTTCTCACCAACACGCGAGCCAAAATCGTACAAAGGGAAACGCTGAACAAGTTGGCCGTGGAAATTGGATTGGATAAACTGGTGAAATACTCCTTGCGTCCGTCTTCGCACAATAGTTATATGTATGGCAATGCCTTCGAGGCTTTTATAGGCGCTATTTATTTGGACCAAGGCTACGAGCGTTGCAAGCGATTCATCGAAAAGAAAATCTTCAAGTATTACATCGACTTGGACAAAATGTCGCGCAAGGAGATGAATTTCAAGTCCCGCCTGATAGAATGGAGCCAAAAGAACAAAATGAAAGTATCTTTCGAACTTATCGAGCAGTTCTTTGACCAGGACAATAATCCCGTATTCCAAACGGAAGTGCGCATTGAAGGCATACCTGCCGGCTCCGGTAAAGGATACTCCAAAAAAGAATCCCAACAGGCAGCTTCACATATGGCACTTAAAAAACTGCGGACAGACAATGCCTTCAAGGAACAAATAGCACAGAAAAAAGCCGAAAACGACTATCCGAAGCAAACTCCCATCTGACGGCCCTGTACCACCAAGTCGTTATCCTCGGTCACAACCTTTAACTTACCCGCTACCTCCGCCAAGGGGATGGAGCTAATTTCATTTCCCCGCAAAGCCACCATACGCCCGAACTGACCGGAAGCTATCAAATCGGCGGCATGACCACCCATACGTGTAGCCAGGTTCCTGTCGAAAGGTGTAGGCGAACCTCCCCGTTGAATATATCCAAGCACCGTTTCACGCGTTTCGATGCCTGTTTCGTATTCAATCTCTTGGGCTATATACTCGCCTGCCCGTTTCCGTCCGTCCGTCGGAATGCCTTCGGCCACTACCACAATGGAGTAGGGCTTTCCTTGCTTCAGACGCCCCAATATCAGTTCACCTATGTTATGAATGTTATAAGGAATTTCCGGTATCAGAATCACATCGCCTCCACCGGCCATGCCCGCATAGAGTGCTATCCAGCCTGCGTTATGCCCCATTACCTCTATGACCATGACGCGCTTGTGCGAACTGGCCGTATAATGCAGGCGGTCAATGGCATCGGTAGCTATGGTCACGGCCGTGTCGAATCCAAAGGAGAAGTCTGTACCCCAAATGTCATTATCAATGGTCTTGGGAATGGCCACAATGTTTACGCCCATCTCCGCGAATCGGGCCGTCGTTTTTTGCGTGCCGTTCCCACCGATGCATACCAGGCAATCCAACCCCAACTCCTTGATGTTCTCCATGATGAGTGCAGGTTTGTCCACTCCGTCCATCAAGCCTCCACGTTTGAAAGGCTTCTCGCGCGAAGTGCCTAACACGGTGCCGCCCTGCGTCAACAAGCCGGACAGAGAAGCGATGGCGAATGGCTCTATTTCTTTAGTCATCAGTCCTTGGAAACCGCTATGAATGCCTATTACCTCCATCCCATAATGCAAGATGGCTTTCTTGCATACGCCACGGATGGTCGCGTTAATGCCCGGGCAATCGCCTCCGGAAGTCAAAATACCTATTTTCATACGCCCAATATTCTATAATGATTATACATTTATATGGCGATATGGCCATAAATCCAGGCGTAAAGATAGAAAAAAATAAGGAAAAAGATAGAGGATAAGCAGAAATAAGCGTACTTTTGTGCATGAAATCAAATCTATCATAGAAAGATGAATATAACAAGGTTTCTCAATAAGATTTATTTCAATTCCCGTCTGAAGGAGATAGAGCAGTATGCCGGCCATGCCGGAGAGCTGCAACAACGTGTCCTGACCCGACTGGTCGGGATGGCCTCCTCTACCGAGTGGGGAAAGAAATACGACTACTCCTCCATCCGCACCTACGAAGCCTTCAAAAGCCGCCTGCCCATACAGACTTACGAAGAGATAAAACCCTACGTGACCCGTTTGCGTCAAGGCGAGCAAGGCTTGTTATGGCCTTCGGAGATACGCTGGTTTGCCAAGTCTTCGGGCACCACGAACGACAAAAGCAAGTTCCTGCCCGTAAGCAAAGAATCACTGCACGACACCCACTACCGGGGCGGGCAGGATGCCGTGGCCATCTACTTGGGGCAGAACCCCGAAAGCCGTTTCTTCTCCGGCAAGGGACTGATACTGGGCGGAAGCCATGCGCCTAACCTTAACACGAACCATAGCTTGGTGGGAGACTTGTCGGCCATCTTGATGGAAAATCTCCATCCGTTGGTGAACTATATCCGCGTGCCCAGCAAGGCCACGGCTTTGATGGAACATTTCGAACCCAAGATGGAAGCGATAGCCCGCGAAACCATCCACGCCAACGTCACCAACCTTTCCGGCGTGCCCTCGTGGATGCTGGTGCTCATCAAACACATTTTGGAGAAGACCGGCAAGCAGACGCTGGAAGAGGTGTGGCCCAACCTGGAAGTCTTCTTCCACGGAGGAGTGGCTTTCACGCCCTACCGCGAACAATACAAAGAGATAATCCGCTCGCCCAAGATGCACTACGTGGAGACCTACAACGCCTCGGAAGGCTACTTCGGCACACAGAGTGACCCTACAGACCCGTCCATGCTCCTGATGATAGACTACGGCGTCTTCTATGAGTTCATTCCGCTGGAAGACGTGGGCAAGGACAATCCGCGTGTCTGTCCGCTGGAGGAAGTGGAGCTGGGTAAGAACTACGCCATGGTCATCTCCACTTCGGCAGGGCTTTGGCGATACATGATAGGCGATACGGTGAAGTTCACCAACAACCGCCCCTATAAGTTCATCATCACCGGTCGCACGAAGCACTTCATCAACGCCTTCGGCGAAGAACTGATTGTAGACAATGCCGAGAAGGGACTGGCCAAGGCCTGCGCCGAGACGGGCGCACGCATCACGGACTACTCCGCCGCCCCCGTCTTCATGGACGAACATGCCAAGTGCCGCCACCAGTGGCTGATAGAGTTCGCGCAGATGCCGGATGACTTAAACAAGTTTGCCCGCATCTTAGACGATACATTGAAGGAAGTTAATTCCGACTATGAGGCCAAGCGCCAAAACAACCTCGCCCTGCAACCGCTGGAAATCATCGTGGCACGCCCCGGTCTCTTCCACGACTGGCTCGACCAAAAAGGCAAGCTGGGCGGTCAGCACAAGATACCCCGCCTGAGTAACACGCGCGAGTATATCGAAGAAATGCTGAAATTGAACCACTAAATCCCCGCCTTATGGAAACCGCTCTTACGGCATAGAGCCGAGAGACGTGTTCGACCGCTGGACAGACAACTACGAATGGTAAGCCTGTTTCAGTAGCCATTGAAACACTGTTTCATCAGTTAGTGAAACACCGTTTCAGTGGCTATTGAAACACCGTTTCATCAGTTAGTGAAACAACTCCTTTTTTTGAATTGTTCCATAAAATCCCCTTTATGAGCCGATTTTGCGAAAAAGGGCGGATTATTTGTCTCATAAAACGAATAATGCGCATTTATGCACAAATTATATTTGTTATTGCTAAAAATGAGAAAAATATTTTGCTCAATAGCTACATACCTATTGAAAGAAACAAAATGTTTATCAATAACTCAGCCAAAGTCATAACTAAAGCGGAAGATTGTCCGGTTACTATTGGCAATCCGTATGAAATAAAGGGATCTTATTGGGATCCATCATATACAAATCCGGATGATGAATATGACCATAGTCGTCCTGTAGCTTTTACAGTGGCTTATCTTAATGGTGTAACAACTACAGAGGTGATAGTTGGAAAGTAAAAGAATGGTTGAACATTGTAGGTAAGGGGGCTCCTTTTGAAGAGTATACTGACAATCTGACGAAATGGAAAGAACAATTGGGTACTAAAGTAGAATATGTGACCAGTAAGGAAGGACCGGTTGAGCTTTCTTTAAATTTTGGAGCGACCATCAATCGATATGCTTTTGGTTATTTCTATTATAAAGATGGAGAAGACCCCAATAAAGCTGTTCGCTATGTATTGTTCGACCAATATAATCCGGTAGATTTTATTAAAAAGGATGGTCAACCTTTAAGCAATGACATGGAACTTGCACAAATTAGTGCTGGGTACATATCAGGAGAAACCGTCATACAAGGTTCTAAAGTCAAATTAGTCTATAATGATAATGGTATACCAACCTATACATTTCCTAAAGGCATACATATCGCTTTTTTTGTGAACAAAAGTAATCAACATATCATCAACCCTGACAATCTTTGGAGTTCTATTCATTCGAAAGATTATTATAACCCAAGCTTGAAAAAAGACGATATACACACTTGTGCCGTAACCTACCGATATGGGGAGCAAATCATCTTGGGTATAGAAGATGGTGAAGATTGGGATATGAACGACTTGCTATTCTTCGTCAATGGCACGTTTGAAGATGAACCGGAAAATATTGGTCCTGATATTTCCGATGAAGATAAACCTGAACACCAAGCATGGATTCTCGCCTGCGAGGACCTTGGCGCAATAGACGATTTCGACTTCAACGACGTAGTGTTCAGCGTCAGCCACGTAGAGGGAAGCAACCAAGTAACCGTCACTCCATTGGCTGCAGGCGGAATATTGGAAGCGGAAATCATGTACAACGGACAGAGTTATGGAGAGATACATAGCCTGTTGGGGGCATCGGCCACAACTTTTGTCAATACAGAAAACGGCATTACGCAAACGGCTACGCCTATTACGATTAATGTTGACGAGAACTTTAGCATCACTCAGAACATGGGCGGATTCAGCGTTAAAGTAATAGACGAAGAAGGCAATGCGAATACGGAGATTACAGCTCCCGGCCAAGGTGAAGCGCCCCAGATGATTTGCGTACCGGGTACTTGGCAATGGCCTGTAGAGCGCACAAGCATCAGCGTGGCATATCCGGATTTTGGCGAATGGGGAGCCAACTATGGCACGAACAACGATTGGTGTAACAATCCGGTGGACGGTAAGGTAATCAGACGTTAAGGACCTTGACACCCGTCATTGCAAAGAAATAAGCGGGCTGGCATCATAGACCGTTTAAACAGGGGATGGCTTTGTTTGTAGAGCCATCCCCTGTTCATCTGATATTCCAAAGAAGATAATCCTATATGGCGAAGAGGATAATCCTCTTTGGCACGGGGCATCTTGTAAAGTAAGCAAGCTGCGTTGGCAGAGTAAGTAAGCTGCGTTGGCAAAATAAGTAAGCTGCGTTGGCAGAGTAAGTAAGGATACTTGGTAAAGTCAACAATAATTTATCATTTAATCTCCCGCCCCGTCTGCTTTAATGTCCCGTTCTTTCCCTTTAAATCAAAAGGGTGCTCTCATTAAATGAAAATCATCCGGTGTTTCCCTTCACAAGAAGCGGTGAAAGGACACGGAAGAAGCCGTGTTTTGTATCGGATAAGCCTATGGTTTGCGTTGCCCGGCCGATGTTTCACACGCTACAAGAAGTTTCCGCGGATGTATGTTTCACGCCTTCACAGCCTTTCAACTGCTTGATTTTAAATCGGATGCTGTGAAAGATGCATCTTTCACGGATGTTTCACCTCTCCGTTTTGTGAAGGATGCGGGATGTTCCCTTTGGAACCGATTCTGTACGATTTGTGCACATGGATGTACGATTTTACCATATCGTGTGAAACATGCCTAAACGTGAAAGAAACGGATGTTTCACAACAAATGCTTATGAATCAAAAGAATACAGGACGGTGAAAGCGTGAAACCTTCACCGGGCGAAAAAAGTTCCTTTTGGTTGTTGTAATGTCCCTCTTTACGATGCTAAAGTCCCTCTTTACGGACGTAAAGACCATCTTGGTCAGACAGATAGGAATAGATAAATTATCATTTTTCCGTCGTTTTTCTTTTTTCTAAAAACTTATGCTTACATTTGTAGAGTTTTAAAAACGAACAACCTTTTTAAAAACAAAACTATCATGAAACCTACTCTTTTTTTACTCGCTGCCGGCATGGGAAGCCGTTACGGCGGTCTGAAACAACTGGATGGACTGGGTCCTAACGGTGAAACCATCATGGATTACTCCATCTACGATGCCTTGCGCGCCGGATTCGGCAAGCTGGTGTTTGTCATTCGCAAAGATTTCGAACAAGATTTCCGCGAAAAAATCATTTCCAAGTACGAAGGCCACATCCCCTGCGAATTGGTGTTCCAAAGTTTGGATGCCCTGCCCGAAGGCTTCACTTGCCCCGAAGGCCGTACTAAGCCTTGGGGAACCAACCATGCCGTAATGATGGGCGAGGGCGTCATCAAAGAACCGTTTGCTGTTATTAATTGCGATGACTTCTACGGCCGTGATTCGTTCCGCGTGATGGCGGACTTCCTTTCCGCCTTGCCTGAAGGCGCGCAGAACACCTACGCTATGGTAGGCTTCCGCATAGGTAATACGTTGAGCGAGAGTGGTACCGTTTCGCGCGGTCTGTGCAGCACCAACGACAGCCACCTGCTTACCTCAGTGGTGGAGCGAACCAAGATTCAGCGCATCGATGGTGAAGTGAAGTACATTGACGACAACGGTGAGTGGGCGGCAACACCGGAGACGACTCCCGTCAGCATGAACTTTTGGGGCTTCACGCCCGATTACTTCGGCTACAGCCGCGAGTACTTCAAGACTTTCCTCAGCGACCCCAAGAACATGGAGAACCTGAAGAGCGAATTTTTTATCCCGTTGATGGTGGACAAGCTCATTACCGAAGGAACCGCCACCGTCAAGGTGTTGGACACCACAAGCAAATGGTTCGGAGTGACTTATCCTGAAGACCGTCAGGGCGTGGTAGACCGCATTCAGGCGTTGGTAGACGCAGGGGAATATCCCGCCAAGCTCTTCTGATTGAGATGTATATATGGTAAATAAAAAGGGACGCTGCGTCACGCGGCATCCCTTTTTTGTTCCTAGTTAGTTCCTATTGTTCTTCTAAAAAGAATTGAAACTTCACAGCCTCAAATACCTGTTTTAATAAAGCACACTAACTATTCTTTAAAGCAAATGAAAATGTATAATGATTTAAAAACAATGAAAATTCCTGTTCTCGCTCAGCGCTTCATCGGTAGGACGGGTTGTGCTTCCCTCCGCTGCAGGCTGTCCCGTGCCTGCGAGCCTTCTCCTTCCGCCTCTTCGACGGAGAAAGCCACCGATGGTGTCGTTATCTGCCTCCCGATGGTGTCTGGCATAATCACTCTCTCTTCGTCCGTCAGGAGCGTGTGGCGCATCATGGTTCCCAATGAAAGTATGACAACCACTACGCTTGCGGCTTTCAATAGGGGTGCCAGGCGGTTTGCCAGTGACAAACGACGCGCCTTCACCGTCGGTGCTTCTATCCGTTCCAGCACCTTCCTGTCAAAATCCTCGTCCAAGTGGATTTTCTTCTCTTTCTCTAAAAAAGAGAACCATGCTTTCTGTTGCCGCCACTCCTCAGGCACGTCTGTCATCCGGAAAAACGCGCGTAATTCCGCTTCCTCTTCCGTTGATGTCTCACACTGCCAATAACGTTCCCACAACTCTTTTATATGTTCAGAGTCCATAACCATCTATTTTCCTAAATTCTTGTTTCACCTTCTGTCGCGCCCTGAACAGCGTCACTTTCACCTGTTCTTCCGTAACGTCCAGCACGGCGGCTATTTCCTTATAGCTTTTGCCTTCCACATCGCGCAGGTGCATCACCACCCGCTGCTGTTCTGGCAAAGCGTTTACTAAGCGGTGAATCAACCCCAACTGCTCTTTGCTCACCAAGTCATCATGCGGACTCGAAGCGTCCGCCACGAATTCCACCTCCGTAGTCAGCTCCACAGTTTGCGCATTTTTCCGTTCACTTCGGTCTATTGCCAGATTTCTGGCTACCGCTAAGCTGAAAGCCTCTATCGATTCCAACTGGCACCATTCTCCACGCTTGTTCCAGACCCGAATCAGCGTCTCCTGCACAATGTCTTCCGCTTCCGCCCTGTCCGGCACAATCCGCAGGGCCAACCGGAAGAGCTTGTCTTTCAAAGGAAGGACATCGGTCCGGAAGTCAATTTCCCGCTTCTTTCTATTACAATGACGGTTCAGCATGGGAAAAGTTACAATAGGTGTTGGCGATTAACAATCATTAAGCATCTTTCCCCTCTATTCTGATGCGCGTTCCTTCGTTCCCGCCGATGGTGTCCGCCCGCATGATGACCACTTCGCATACGCCTGCCCGTAACGCTTCGAACGCGTTTTGCAGTTTGGGTATCATTCCGCCCTGTATGACACCCTCCGCTTCCAGCCGTCGGAAGTCGGCGTAATTCAAGGAAGGTATTACACTGTCTTCGTCGTTTTCATCCCGCAAAACTCCCTTTTTTTCGAAGCAATACACCAAAGTCACGTCGAACAATCCCGCCAGGGCCTTGGCCGTTTCGCCCGCTATGGTGTCTGCATTGGTGTTGAGCAGGTGTCCTCGCCCGTCGTGGGTCAGTGGAGCCATGACCGGTACCACTCCTTTTCCTATCAAGTCACCCAGCAACGCGGCGTTCACCTGCTTCACGTCTCCTACGAAACCATAATCCACATCCGTCACCGGACGCTTCGCCGAGCGGATGACATCCATGTCGGCACCTGTCAGGCCTAACGCATTGACTCCACGAGCCTGCAGACCCGCCACAATATTCTTGTTCACCAAGCCTCCGTACACCATGGTCACTACACGCAGCGTTTCCGCGTCGGTGATGCGCCGACCGTTCACCATCCGGCTCTCAATGCCCAGTTGTTCCGCCAATCGTGTGGCCGAACGTCCGCCGCCATGCACCAACACTTTACGTCCTTCCAGTGCCGCAAAGTCATCCAGCAGTTTTTGGAGAGAAGCGTCTTCCTCTACAATCTTCCCCCCCACCTTTATCAAAGTCAGTTTCTCCATATATAAATTAAGAATGATGAATGAAGAATGAAGAATTAGCCATACGGTACAATTGCGCATACTGACTGCACAATCCAAATTCTTCATTCTTCATTCTTAATTCACATTAAATTCACTCTAAGTACGTATACCCGTACAGCCCCGACCGATAGTTGGCCAGGAACTCCTTCCCTTCCTCCAGGGTGATGCGTCCTTCTTTTACCGACTGCGTCACCCACGTTTCCAACTTGCGCACTAACTTCTTGGGGTTGTACTGTACGTAATCCAATACCTCCGCCACCGTCTCGCCGTCTATCAGTTGATCAATGGAATACCCTTTCGAATTGACCGACACATGCACTGCATTCGTGTCACCAAAAAGGTTGTGCATGTCACCCAAAATCTCTTGATAAGCTCCCACCAAGAACACCGCCAGATAATAGCTTTCACCTTTGCGTAAAGAGTGCAGTGGCAGTGTAGTAGCGTCTGGCCGCGAAGTTACGAAGTTTGCTATCTTGCCGTCCGAATCGCACGTCATGTCCTGGAGTGTGGCTTCCCGATCCGGCCGCTCGTCCAGACGTTGGATGGGCATGATGGGGAACATCTGGTCGATGGCCCATGAGTCCGGCAACGACTGGAAGAGTGAGAAGTTGCAGAAATACTTGTCCGCCAACAGCTTGTTTAACTTGCGGAACTCCTCCGGACAATGCTTCAGTCCCGAAGCGATGGCGTTTATCTCCCGGCAGATGCTCCAGTACAGTTTCTCAATTTGCGCCCGCGTCTCCAAGTCCACAATACCGTGACTGAAGAGATCCAATGCTTCCTCCCGTATCTGTTGTGCATCGTGCCACGGCTCCAACATGCTACGCTGGCTCAGATTGTCCCAAATGTCATATAGTTCCTTCACCAATTCGTGTGCGTCTTCACCCGGTTCCCAATCGTCATCCATTTGGGGTAGCGAAGCCGTCTCCAGCACCTCGAATATCAGCACCGAGTGATGTGCAGTCAGGCTACGTCCCGTCTCCGTGATGATATTCGGATGCGCCAGGCCGTGCTTGTCCGCCGCGTCCACAAAGGTAGACACTACGTCGTTCACATATTCCTGTATCGAGTAGTTCACCGAGCTTTCACTGTTCGAACTCCGCGTGCCGTCATAGTCCACGCCCATGCCGCCGCCAGTGTCCACAAACTCGATGTTGAATCCCATCTTATGCAATTGCACGAAGAATTGCGACGCTTCGCGCAGGGCGTTCTTGATGCGGCGTATCTTCGTTATCTGACTGCCGATGTGAAAGTGTATCAGTTTCAGGCAGTCCTTCAGGTCCTTCTTCTCCAAAAAGTCCAGTGCTTCCAGCAGTTCGCTCGACGTCAGGCCGAATTTGCTGGCATCGCCCCCGCTCTCTTCCCATTTGCCGCTTCCGCTGCTGGCCAATTTGATGCGGATGCCGATGTTGGGGCGCACTTTCAGTTGTGCGGCCACTTTGGCTATGATGTTCAGTTCGTTTAGTTTTTCCACCACGAGGAAAATGCGTTTTCCCATCTTCTGTGCCAGCAATGCCAGTTCGATGAAACTTTCGTCCTTATATCCGTTGCATACGACCAGCGACTCCGGATCCGTGTTTACCCCGATGACCGCATGCAGTTCCGGTTTCGAGCCGGCTTCCAGTCCCAGGTTGAACTTCTTCCCGTGTGTAATCATTTCCTCCACCACAGGTCTCATCTGGTTCACTTTGATGGGGTAGATGATGAAGTTCTCGCCTTTGTAGCCATACTCTTCTGCGGCAATTTTAAAACAGCAGGACACCTTCTCGATGCGGTTGTCCAAAATGTCGGGAAAACGTACCAGCATAGGAGCCGTCACGTCACGCAGCTGTAGTTCGTCTACCAGCTCTTTCAGGTCCACGGCCACGCCGTCCTTGCGGGGAGTCACGTACACATGCCCTTTCTCGTTGATGCCGAAGTAGGAGGTACCCCAACCGGTGATGTTATAAAGTTCCTCCGAATCTTCAATACGCCATTTTCTCATTTTCAGTTACTTAGCGGTTTATAGTTAGTATTGGTCATTAATTTCATTATTCGAGGACAAAAATACACATAAATCCCATATATTCCAGCCTTTATATGGCTAAAATACATCTTTTTCACAAGCCAAGCAACCCTTGCAGACGATTCACCGACTCCGCAATCTGGCTACGGTTCTCCAGTTGGCTGCCATCGAAGGTGTAGCGAGCCTTCTGATAATGAGGCAGGCGATTCGTCAAAGCTTTGCTGATGAATTCGCGAAGCTCTTCGTCCGTTTTTCCTTGGAGGATGGGGCGTTGCTGAGTAGACGCACGCAGACGGCGGAACAAAACATCGGTGTTCACGTCAAGAAACACGGTTGTCCCTTGGCTGTTCATGTACTCCATGTTGTCAAAGAAGCAGGGAGTACCGCCTCCTACGGAAATCACTACATTCTCGAACTCGCCTACTTCATGCAGCATGTTACGCTCCAGTTGACGGAAACCGTCCTCGCCCCGTTCGGCAAAGAGTTGGGAGATAGTACGATGGAAACGCTCCTCAATGTACCAATCGAGGTCGATGAACTCCAGCTTCATGCGGTGGGCGAAAGCCTTGCCCAAAGTGGTCTTACCGGCACCCATATAACCGGTCAAAAAAATACGTTTCATATATTCGTTCATGGTTCGAGGGCAAAGGTAAGCAAATCTTTTCGTATCTTTGCATTGGTAACCCCATTAATACTATGACAGGATGTACAAGTATAAGCTGATAAAGAGGAGTAATCCTCAGGACAAGGCGGCACCGCGTAAGTGGTACGCCACCCCAATAGGCGAACAGGCGGAGTCAGTGAAGGCGATGACCCGCGCGGCTACGGAGAACACCACCACTGCCCCTATTGAGATGGAAGGTGCCTTCCAGTTGTTAAGTGCTTACGCGAAGCAGCAGTTGCAGCAGGGACACATCGTACGTGTGGGCGACCTGGGCACGCTGCGAGTGTCATTCTCAAGCGAAGGCGTGGAGGATATTACTAAGTTCAACGCCGCATCTATGATTAAGAACCCGCGACTCATCTTTACGCCGAGCAAGGAGTTCCGCGAAAGCGTACTCAACGGCATACAGTTCCAGAACGCGGGCGTATTGGAAGACGACATCAGTTACGCCAGCCTTGCCGACTACAAGCGTGCGAAGGGCATCACGAGCGGAGGCTCTTCTACGGGAGGTGAAGAGAGTGGAGGCGATGGCGACGGCGTGACCGAAGACCCGCTAACCTGACGCTATAGATAGCAAGGCGGCATCCCGCTCTCCCCGTTCCGGACTTAACCGGGGTTACTGACGAAGGGGGAGGCGGGATGCCTTCCTTATGAACAATGACTACCTTATATATATAGAGAGAAGATGATACGGGAAATACAGGCTTCGGACTTCGAGGCCATCAGTGAGATTTATAACGAATACATCCTCCACTCGACGGCTACCTTCGAGGTGGAGCCGGTGACGGCGGAGGAGATGGAACGGCGGATGGGGGAGATACCCCTGCGCTGTCCTTACTTCGTGTGGACGGATGAGGACGGACGGGTGCAGGGCTACGCCTACGCGCATCTGTGGCAGGAGCGGGCGGCATACGCACGGACGTGGGAGACGACGGTGTACGTGCGGCGGGGCTGCGCGGGACGGGGCATCGGCTCGGCACTGATGCGCAGGCTGATAGAGGAGTGCCGCCGGGCGGGGTGCCACGCGCTCGTGGCGTGCATCACGGCGGAGAACGCCGACAGCCGGCGGATGCACGAGCGGCTGGGCTTCCGTCAGGTGTCGCTGTTCAAGGAGGTGGGATGGAAGTTCGACCGCTGGCTGGACGTGACGGACTATGAGCTGATACTATGAACTCTGCCCTCATCCCTCCCGCAAGCGGCAGAAAAAAGCCTCCTTAGCGAAAATGAGTAAAAGAAATGATGAAAGCAGCAAAGCTTTTACGACGGAAGAGGCTACCTTTGCGTACTCACAAATCTAAAAGGAATGGAAAGACATCTTAGTAAACTCAAGCTGGCGTTGGCGGCGATGACGCTGTCGGCGCTCCTGCCGCAAGCGCTTTCCGGCGCCGTGCCGGACGCTGCCGGCAGTCCCCTGCCCGTACAGAGGCAGGCGGCCCAAGTGACGGGCATCACGCCCCTTAACCCCACGACCGTGGAAGTACACCTGGCGGACAGCCGCCGCCTGACGCTTGACTTCTACGGCGAGAACATCTTCCGCCTCTTCCACGACCCCGCGGGCGGCATCCTGCGTGACCCCGAGGCGAAGCCCGAAGCACAGATTCTGGCAGACAACCCGCGCCGCGACGTGGCGCCGATGGTGATAGACAACGGAGCGGACGCCGTCTCCGTCAGTACGTCGGCGGTGAAAGTGTCGTTCAGTGTACAGACGGGACTGATGCAAGTTACCGACCTGCGCACGGGCAACGTCGTCCTCGAGGAAGCCCGTCCCGCCGTCTATGAGAAAGCGGGCGTGACGCTCGTCTTCCGCGCTTCGGAGGACGAATACTTCTACGGCGGAGGCGTGCAGAACGGACGTTTCTCCCACCGCGGACGCCGTATCGCCATCGAGAACCAGAACAGCTGGACCGATGGGGGCGTTGCCTCACCCAACCCCTTCTACTGGAGTACCGGAGGCTATGGCCTGATGTGGTACACGTTCAAGCGCGGTACGTATGACTTTGGCGCCGACGAGCCGGGATTGGTCAAGCTGACCCATAAGACGGACTACCTCGACCTCTTCGTCATGGTGGACGACGGAGCCGTGCCTCTGCTCAACGACTTCTACCAGCTGACCGGGCATCCCGTGCTGTTGCCCAAGTTCGGCTTCTACGAAGGCCACCTCAACGCCTACAACCGCGACTACTGGAAGGAGACCGAAGAAGGCGGCGTCCCCTTCGAGGACGGCAAACGCTACAAAGAGAGCCAGAAGGACAACGGCGGTACGAAGGAATCGCTCAACGGGGAGCGGGGGAACTACCAGTTCTCGGCGCGCGCCGTCATCGACCGCTACGCCGCCCACGACATGCCCTTGGGCTGGCTCTTGCCCAACGACGGCTACGGAGCCGGCTACGGCCAGGACAGTACCTTGGACGGCAACATACGCAACCTCCGCAGCCTGACAGACTACGCCCATACGAAGGGTGTGGAGATAGGGCTGTGGACGCAGTCGGACCTCCATCCCAAGGCGGGAGTAGAGGCTCTGCTCCAGCGTGACATCGTGAAGGAAGTGCGCGACGCGGGCGTGCGTGTGCTCAAGACCGACGTCGCCTGGGTGGGTGCCGGCTACTCGTTCGGCCTGAACGGAATTGCCGACGTGGCACAGATCATGACCTACTATGGCAACGACGCCCGTCCCTTTATCATCAGCCTCGACGGCTGGGCAGGCACACAGCGCTACGCGGGCATCTGGTCGGGCGACCAGACGGGAGGCAACTGGGAGTACATCCGCTTCCACATCCCCACCTACATCGGCTCCGGACTGTCGGGCAATCCTAACATCACCTCCGACATGGACGGCATCTTCGGGGGCAAGAATCCCGTGGTCAACACCCGCGACTTCCAGTGGAAAGCCTTCACCCCCATGCAGCTGAACATGGACGGATGGGGCGCGAACGAGAAGTACCCCCACGCCCTCGGCGAGCCGGCCACGTCCATCAACCGCTGGTACCTGAAGCTGAAGTCCGAAATCATGCCCTACACCTACAGCATCGCCCGCGAAGCCGTAGACGGGCTGCCCATGATGCGCGCCATGTTCCTGGAATATCCCAATGACTACACCCTGGGCAAGGCGACGCAATACCAATATCTATATGGTCCTTACTTCCTCGTCGCCCCCATCTACCAGGCGACGGATGCCGACGCCGAAGGCAACGACGTGCGCAACGGCATCTACCTGCCCCAAGGACAGTGGGTGGACTACTTCACGGGAGACATCTATGAGGGAGGCCGCATCATCAACCACTTCGACGCGCCTCTGTGGAAGCTCCCCGTCTTCGTGAAACGGGGCGCCATCATCCCTGTGACCACCGCCCACAACAATGTCTATGCCATGGACAGAAGCCTGCGCGCCTACGAGCTTTATCCCTACGGGGAGAGTGAATTCACCGAGTATGACGACGACGGCACGACCGAGCAATACCGTGCCGACCGCTGCGTCACCACCCGCATCGCTTCCTCACTGGACGACAAAGGCAACCTGACCGTCACCATCGACCCTGCCCAAGGCGACTATGACGGCTTCGTGCGCGAGAAGACGACCGAACTCCGTATCAACGTCACCGCCAAGCCCAAGAAACTGACCGCCACGATAGGCAGGCGCAAGGTGAAACTGGCCGAAGTGACCTCCCCGGACGACTTCAAGCGGGGCGAGAACGTCTACTACTATGACGAGGCTCCCCAGCTGAACCGTTTCGCCACCCCCGGCAGCGAGTTCGCCAAAGTCTCCGTGGTGAAGAACCCGCAATTGTTAGTGAAGCTGGCGGCGACGGACGTCACAGCGGCACCCACCGTGGTCAGCATGAAAGGCTACGAGTTTGCCCCTGCGGAGAAATACCTCCTGACGTCCGGTGCCCTGGCCACACCCCGTCCTCAGGTGACCGAAGACCATATCGAGGCCTACACCCTGATGCCCACGTGGGAGAAGGTGGCCAACGCCGACTACTACGAGATAGAGTTCGACGGCATGCTCTACTCCACCATCCGCGACACCGGGCTGCTGTTCGAAGACCTGAAGGCCGAGACCGGCTACACGTTCAAGGTGCGTGCCGTAAACAAGGACGGACACTCCGGCTGGGCAACCTGCCAGGCAACCACTAAACGCAACCCGCTTGAGTTCGCTGTCAAAGGCATCACGGGCGAGACCTCCGTACCCAACCAAGGCCGTTCCATCCGTCGTCTGTTCGACTTCGAAGAGGGCGAGCTGTGGCATACAAAGTACAATGCCAAGGCGGTGCCGTTCGACCTCGTCATGGATCTCAACTCCATCAACCAGCTGGACAAGTTGCACTACCTCCCGCGTGAGAACGCCGGCAACGGCACGTTGCTGAAAGGAACCGTAGCCTATAGCATGGACAAGGAGAACTGGATCGAGGCGGGCGCCTTCGAATGGAAGCGCGACAACTCCGTCAAGCTCTTCACCTTCAGCGGCAAGCCCACCGCACGCTACGTCAGACTGCACATAGACGAGGCGGTAGGTGACTATGGTTCGGGACGTGAAATCTACATCTTCAAGGTGCCCGGAACGGAAAGCTACCTGCCCGGCGACATCAACAACGACAAGAAGATTGACGAGAACGACCTCACTTCCTACACCAACTATACCGGCCTGCGTAGAGGAGATTCGGACTTCGAAGGTTATATCAGCCGGGGCGACCTGAACCTCAACGGCCTGATTGACGCCTACGACATCTCCGCCGTGGCCACCCGCCTGGAAGACGGCGCAAGCACATACCGTGTCGGGAAAGTGGACGGCACCATCAGCCTCGTGACGGACAAGCGTACCTATGCCAAAGGAGACACTGTGCGCGTCACGGTGAAAGGCACCGGACTGGCTGCCGTAAACGCACTCAGCTTCGCCCTGCCCTACAAGCCTGCCGACTACCAGTTCGTAGGCATCGAGCCTCTGTCAGCGAAAGACATGCACAACATGACGAACGACCGCCTGCATACCAACGGCGAGAAGGCACTCTATCCTACCTTCGTCAACATCGGCGACCGCCAGTCTCTGGAAGGCGATACCGACCTGTTCGTCATCAAGCTGAGAGCCAACCGCAACCTGACGTTCGACCTGCAAGCCAAGGACGGCTTCTTGGTGAACAAGCGGATGGAAACGGTGAGATTCTGAAAGTGCAATACATAAAAGGAAGGCGTGTCGGAAACGGCACGCCTTTTTTGTCATTTCTATTGCCTGTTCTTAAAAAAAAGTCCTACATTTGCAGGAACGGATTATTGTAATAGCATTTACCCAAACGAACCATGATGAAAACATTTCTTTGCAGCCTCTTGCTTCTCTTGTCGGTGTCCCTGTCGGCGCAGACCATTGACCATCCGACTTTCAAGGCGCGTACCGGAAGCATCCGCAACGTGACCCGCATCGAGCGGACTCCGGAGTTTACCAAAGTCTACATCCACGCCGTCTTTCGTCCCAAATGGTGGATTTCCGAAGGGAAAAACAAATTCTTGGAAGACACCGCTACCGGCAAGCGTTACAAACTGACCGGGACGGAAGGCATCGAAATAGGGAAAAAGACTTTTATGCCAGAGTCCGGCGAGAAGGATTATGTCCTGATTTTCGAGCCGCTCCCTGCCAGAACGACCTGTATCCATCTCATCGACCCCGATAATAAAGAAGACCATACGTACGACATCTCGCTCGTTCCAATGGAGAAAAAGGACTTGCCGCCTTTGAAACAGGTGGAGGGCAATTGGTTTGCCGATGACGCACAAGGCAGGTGGACGTATGGCGTCTATGACTCGGTACTCATCATGGACAACCGCCTGTACACCCCCGTGGAATGCCGCAAGAAGGGAAAATGCATCCTGCTCACCGCCAAGGAACGCGAGGACGGCACGCTCCGTACCTTGCAGCTGACTCCCCGCAAGGACGGTTCTTGCCTTATCGCCGTAGAGGGAGAGAAAGCCGCCCGTTATGTCCGTACCCGCCCCACGTTGTCCGTTGTGGAACCGGACAACGGTTTTGACCGTGACTTCTTCCGGCAGGACAGTGTCTGCCTGCAAGGTTACCTGCGGGGATATGACACGCGCTTGGGCTTCGACAGCGGCATACTTTTTCTGAGTGACGAAATCACCCGCAAGGATTACCCTACCGTGGTGCCCATCCGTCCCGACGGAACCTTCCAATGCCGCTTCCTTCTGCAACATCCCGTCTGCCAGTCTTTGATTATCAACCACATGTATATTCCCTTTTATGCCGAGCCGGGACAGACCGTCACACTCTATTTAGATTGGGAAGACATATTGGCACGCAACCGTGCCCGCGACCTGTCGTACCCGTTAGTCCACACGGCGTACATGGAAGAGCACTTCGGTTTGTCCGGACTTGCCGCCACGTTGGACGATAGTTTCAGCTATCCTTACCAGAGGCTAAATAAAGAACAGAAAACCTTGACCCCTGCCCAGTTTCAGGAGCAGATGAAACCTTACGTCGCCCGTTGGCGGCAACAGGCCGATTCCCTCTGCCGCCTTTATGCGCCTTCCGCAAAAGCCGTGTCGCTGATACGCAACCAGTGGGCATTGAAAACGGGCACACCTTACCTCGAATTTCAGATGTCACGCGGCTACTTAGCCCGAACAGACAGTACCAACCAAGCCCTACAGGTACAGCCCGAAGCCTCCTACTACAGTTTCCTAAAACAAATGCCGCTGGATGACCCGTCGGTATTGGCTTGTTCGGAAGCGGATGTATTCATCAACCGCTTCGAGTATATGGATCCATTAGAAGCGGCATACCGTGTGTACAACCGAATCTCAAAGGACGAATCTTTCAAGAATTTACCTGAAAAGGAACTCAATCTCAAAGTTCAGTTGGAGATACACGGAGAAAAAGACAGCATTATCAATGACCTGTGCGGAACGCCTAATCCCTTCTTGTGGCAGGTGGCGAAAGTGCGCAACTCTAATTTCTTGTTGTCTAAGGTATTTGAAGAACGTTCCACTGCCGAACGTTTTGTGGAACAGTTACAGAAAAACAACCTGAATCCTTATCTGCAAACAGTCGCGCAAGCCCTGTTGGAGGAAACGCATCCCCTTGTCAAACGGGCTTCCTACCAACTGCCCGAAGGGAAAGCCACCGACATCTTCCGCCGCATCATCGCTCCCCATGCGGGCAAGGTGCTGTTCGTTGACTTCTGGGCGACAACCTGCGGTCCTTGCCGGGGCGGCATCCAGAAAACAGCCAAGCTGCGCGAGCAATACCGCAACCATCCTGAATTCCAGTTCGTTTATATCACGAGCGAAACGGAGTCTCCCGAGAAAGCTTACCAAGACTTTGTGGAAAAAAACTTGAAGGGGGAAGCCAGTTACCGCCTCTCTGACACGGATTACAAGTACATGCGCCAGCTTTTCCGCTTCAACGGCATTCCCCACTATATAGTGGTGGAAAAGGATGGCAGCATATCCACTGAGGATGTCAACACATGGAATCTGGAAGCGTTCCTGAAGCGACGCTTCGGTAAAGAATAATCCGGGGGAAAATACAGAGACACAAAGACACAGAGAAATAGGTTTGTCAACCCATCAAATAAAATCTCTGTGCCTCTGTGTCTCCGTGTTCTAAATCATTTTGAGACACCTTCCGCTTCTTTTTTTTGTTCACGCTTTCCGGGTCTGTCCGTCCCCGTCAATCAGCCATTTGTAAGTGGTGATTTCCTCCAGTCCCATGGGGCCGCGAGCGTGCAGCTTCTGGGTACTGATGCCTATCTCGGCGCCCATGCCGAACTGCCCTCCGTCGGTAAAGGATGTCGGTGCGTTGACGTAGACACAAGCCGCGTCCACGTCCCGTCGGAAGCGGGCGGCATGACCGCTGTCTTCCGTCACGATGCACTCGCTATGCCGCGAGCTGTAGTGGCGGATATGCGCCAGTGCCTCCCCGATGCCTTCCACTGTCTTCACCGCCATCTTGTAGTCCAGGAACTCGGTGCCATAGCTTTCGTCCGTGGCGTGCTGCAGCAGCGGGGTGGGGTAATGTCCGTCTAACGCCGCGAATGCCGCCGGGTCTGCATAGAGGATGACATGACTCTCGGCCAACGGCTCACACAGGCGAGACAGGTCCGCCAACCTGTCGGCGTCTATCAGCAGACAATCCAAGGCGTTGCACACGCTTACCCGGCGGGTCTTGGCATTGTGGATGATGGCGGCTCCTTTAGCGACATCCCCGTAACGGTCGAAGTACGTGTGGCAGATGCCCGCTCCTGTCTCGATGACCGGCACGGTGGCCTCCCTACGCACAAAGTTGATAAGCGCGCTGCTTCCGCGGGGGATGAGGAGGTCTACAAACTTGTCCGCACGCAGCATTTCGCCCGTTGCCTCACGGGTGGGAGGCAAAAGCTCCACGGTATGTACGTCCATGCCGAATGTCTCTAATGCTTCGTGGATGACTTTGACCAAGGCACGGTTGGAGCAATCCGCGTCATGTCCGCCCTTCAGCAGGCAGGCGCTTCCGCTCTTCAGGCACAGAGCCGACACATCCAGCGTCACATTAGGGCGTGCCTCGTAGATAATGCCGATAACGCCAAAGGGCACACTCACCTTGCGGATGTGCAAGCCGTTGGGGCGTATCGTCTCCCTCAATGTCTTCCCTAACGGGCTGGGCAGTCCGGCCACGTGACGCACTCCATCCGCCATATCCTTCAGGCGGGCTTCGGTCAGCTTCAGGCGGTCGTACTTGGGATTCTCCGGGCTCATCCGCTCCAAGTCCTTCCGGTTTTCAGCCAGGATATGATCAGCTTGGTTTTCTACGCCATCGGCTATGGCAAGCAGCAGGCGGTTGATGTCCTCGGCAGTGAATGCAGGAAGTTTGGCACTTGCGGCACGCACGGCGGCAAACGTCGAATCCAACTGGGAAGCCGGCTTCTTAGCCTCAGCTTTGGCGAAAGATTGCGCAGGGAGAAAGTGCGTGCAGGGTGTGTCTCCTCGATGCTCCAACAAGTCGGTCAGGATGTCATTCCGCTTGCCGTTGGCGATGTAGACATGAATGCCTTGCGCGGCCACTTCACGGGCGATGCCCGCCTTGGTCTGCATCCCTCCCCGTCCCAACGAAGACCTGCTCGTCTGTATGTAGCCGGAGAGGTCATCCTCGGGTGCGATTTCCCGGAGGATGTGTGTGCCGGGCTGCGTGGGGTCGCCGTTATAGAGACCGTCCACATTGCTCAGGATAACCAGTGCCTGCACTTCCATCATGATGGCGATGCGTCCGGACAGTTCGTCGTTGTCGGTAAACATCAGTTCGGTCAGCGAGATGGTGTCATTCTCGTTCACGATGGGAATGACACCGTTCTCCAGCATCACGGCCATGCAGTTCTTCTGGATGTTGTAATGGTTTTCGGAAGCGAAGTTCTCCTTGACGGTCAGCACCTGCCCTACGGCTATGCCATGGTCGCGGAACAATTCGAAATAGCGGTTGATGAGCTTGGCCTGCCCCACGGCCGAGAACAACTGGCGTTGGTCTACCTCGCTGAGCGTACGCAACGGCGTGATTTCGCTTTTCCCGGAAGCCACCGCACCCGATGACACTACGATGATTTCCATCCCCGCCTTATAGAGCTCGGCTATCTGGTCCACCAAAGCCGACATGCGGGTCACGTCCAGCGTCCCGTCCTGCCGGGTCAATACATTGCTGCCTATCTTAACGGCAATTCGTGTGAATGATTGTTTCATATTATCAGCTTTATGCCGACAAAATTAGAAAAAATCCTTAAGATTCCATGTCGGCAGAATAAAGAAAACGTTTTTTCCTTTAGTAGAGAAAGCCATATTTATTTCCTCCCAAAGTCCGCCGGCACCTCGCCCCACTTGTCCGTCTCCCACTTGCGGAGGGGCGTGGTGTACGTATGCTCGCGCAGCCACTTCTCCGCCCGCTCTATCAGCTGGAAGAGAGCCTCGGTACGTTCGTTGCGGGGGAACTTCGTTTTGCACTTCTTCTGCATCACCCAGCCGATAGCGTTGCGACTGTCGCTATAGACGGGCATATCCACCCCCTTCTGTTGGAGCAAGGCAAGGGCGTGGACGATGGCAAGGAACTCGCCGATGTTGTTCGTGCCATATACGGGACCGAAGTGGAACACTTGTTGGAAACTGGGCAGATGGACGCCGCGATATTCCATCATGCCCGGATTGCCGCTACAGGCTGCGTCAACGGCCAAGGCGTTACCTTTTAAGTCAGGAGGGAGAACCGGAGCAGAGGGCTTGGGCTTGGTAAACGCGCCTGCCGGGCGGATATAGTCAGTAGGAGAGGAAGCGAAGGCCTCCTCGGCTTCCTCTCGTGTGTCGAACGACTTGAATTTGGCGCCTTCGTAACCTTTGGTCTGCAACTGGCAGTCCGTCCACGAGGTGTAGATGCCCGGAGTGGCGCCTATCCAAACAACGTAGTATTTCTGTTTCTTCATCATGGGGGCAAAGATAATCATATCTTCGGATATATCAAGCGCGCGAGCAAAAAACTTACAATCAAAACATTTGTTAAGCCATGCGGGAGTCCCCCCCCCGAAAAAATATGCGCATGATGTTGATTATAGGTCTGTTATGATATACCATCCCGATAGTCCGTCAGATTAATTCTGCCAATTTTACGCGGATATATGAAAAGAAATCACTATCTTTGCCTGACGCAAGCCCCGATTTCGGCATGGGAAAGAATACGGACAAAACGGGGTGGACGAAATGATAGGAAAATGACAATTATAGCGATATGGGAGCAATAGACATTATCTGTGGAATACTGATATACATGTATGGGCAGGACCATAATCCGCCTCATCTGCATGTGAATGACGGCGGCAACTGGTTCATCATCACTATACGAGACCGGATGGTGTACGGTCGGGCAAGTTCGAAGACGATACGCCTTATCAATGAGTACATAGATGCCCATGAGGAGAGGTTGTTGGAGATATGGGAGAAAGCCAAACGAGGCGAAAAGATTGAGAAAGTGAAACGTTAATAAGCGATATGGATATGATAGCGACTAATGAAGCATTGATACTGCTGGTTTCCTCAGCGGAATACGAGGGCGGACATACCCTGCTCTGTACATTCAACAACGGACAAAAGCGTCGGGTAGACCTTTCGCCCTTGTTGCATCTGCCCGCTTACAAGGCATTGGAGGATGAAAAAGAGTTTATCCGTTATGGCGTAGACGGCACCGTGTTCTGGGCAAACGGAGCGGATATAGCTCCCGAATACCTGTATGAGCATGGAGTGGTAGTAGAATAAACGGTAAGACAAAGAGATACGGATATGAAAACCATCGAACTGACCGACCGGGCGGCGATAGACGACGTCATCACCCGCTGCCCCTACTGCATGTTGGGCCTTACGGACGAGGAAGGGAAGCCCTACGTCGTGCCCATGAACTTCGCCTGGGAAAACGGGCACGCCTATCTGCACAGCGGCGCGGAGGGCATGAAGACGAGACTGCTGGAGCAAGGACCCGTGGCCTGCCTCACCTTCTGCGACGGAGCGGAGCTGGTGTGGATGCACCGCGAGATGGCCTGCTCATACAGCATGAAAAGCCGCAGCGTTCTTGTGCGGGGAAAGGTTTCTGCCATCACCGACCCCGACGAGAAGCGCCGCGCGCTCATGCTGATGATGCGTCACTTCACCACCGAGCCCCTGCGCATGAGCGAGGCGGCGGTGAGGGGCGTGCGCGTCTGGCGCATAGATGCGGAAGAAATTACGGCACGCAGCTTTGGAAATAGGCCCAGCGAGTTGTAACTTTTTAAAAAAAGCATTATCTTTGCGCCCGCATATACATATTTATATATATGACATTATCCAATCATACATCCTTTCTATCAGAAGCGGTGGAGGCTCTGTCGGACCCGCAGTCCTGCCAGGGCCTCCTTCACCGCCACCGCGACGGCGACCCCCTGCCCTCGGCGAAGGCCCTGCGCCGGGCGGTGGAACTGACCCGCAGCCTCGTATTTCCCGGCTACTTCGGCATCCCGAACGTCAACAGCCGCACCCTCAAGTACCACACGGGCGTCATGGTGGAAGAGCTTTACGGCGTCATGGCGGAGCAGATACTCGCCGCCTTCTGCTTCGAGGACACGGGCGAGGACATCGGCATCCTGCGCCTGCGGGCCGCCGACTGTGCCGCGATGTTCATCACCCAGTTGCCCCGACTGCGCCAGGTGCTTGCCACCGACGTGGAGGCCGCCTACAACGGCGACCCCGCGGCGAAGAGTCACGGCGAAGTCATCAGCTGCTACCCCGCCATACGGGCCATACTGAACTACCGCATGGCCCACGCCCTGCTGACGGAAGGCGTCCCCTTCCTGCCGCGCATCATCACCGAGATGGCGCACAGTGAGACCGGCATCGACATACACCCCGGCGCACGGATAGGCACACACTTCACCATCGACCACGGCACGGGTGTGGTCATCGGAGAGACATGCGTCATCGGCAACCACGTGAAGCTCTACCAGGGCGTCACCCTCGGTGCCAAGAGCTTCCCCCTCGATGCCGACGGCAATCCCGTGAAGGGCATCCCACGGCACCCGATACTGGAGGACGACGTCATCGTCTATAGCAACGCCACCATCCTGGGCCGCATCACCATCGGATGCGGAGCCACCGTGGGAGGCAACATCTGGGTGACGGAAGACGTGCCCGCAGGAGCAAGAATCGTACAATCAAAAGCCAAGAAATAACTTCATTATCAGATGAACGAACAACCATTCGAATTAATAGCCAAGACCTTCCAAGGCCTGGAAGAGGTGCTGGCACAGGAACTGACCGCCCTCGGCGCAGACGACGTCGAGATAGGCCGGCGCATGGTGTCCTTCAAGGGTGACAAAGAGATGATGTACCGTGCCAACTTCAGCCTGCGCACGGCCCTGCGTATACTGAAACCCATCAAGCACTTCACGGCGCAGACGGCGGACGAAGTGTACGAGCAGACCAAAGCCGTCCGCTGGGAAGATTACCTGCCGGCGGACAAGACCTTCGCCGTAGACGCCGTAGTGTTCAGCGAGGAGTTCCGCCACAGTAAGTTCGTGGCCTACCGTGTGAAGGACGCCGTGGCCGACTACTTCCGCGAGCGGACAGGACGGCGTCCCAGCGTCAGCGTCACCCGTCCCGACGTGCAACTCAACATACACATAGCGGGCACCGAATGCACCCTCTCGCTCGACTCGAGCGGCGAGTCGCTCCACCGCCGGGGCTATCGTCAGGAAGCCGTGGAAGCCCCCCTCAACGAAGTGCTGGCCGCCGGCATCATCCTCATGACAGGCTGGAGCGGGCAGTGCGACCTCATCGACCCCATGTGCGGTTCGGGCACCATCCCCATCGAAGCCGCTCTCATCGCCCGCAACATCGCGCCCGGTGTCTTCCGCCAGTCCTATGCCTTCGAGCAGTGGCCCGACTTCGACGCCGACCTGCTGGAACGTATCTACAACGACGACAGCCGCGAGCGCGACTTCACCCATCGGATATACGCCTACGACAACAATCCCCGCGCCATCGAGATAGCCACCCGCAACCTGAAGGCGGCCGGCGTCAGCAAGGACGTGGAACTGAAGCTGCAGCCCTTCCAGCAGTTCACCCGTCCCAAGGAGAAGAGCGTCCTCATCACCAACCCGCCCTACGGCGAACGCATCTCCACGGACGACCTCTTGGGACTGTACGAGATGATAGGCGAGCGGCTGAAGCATGCCTTCATGGGTGGCACGGCGTGGATACTGTCCTACCGCGACGAGTGCTTCGACCAGATAGGCCTGAAGGCCACCGTCCGCATCCCCCTGCTCAACGGTGCCCTGCCTTGTGAGCTGCGCGAATATGAAATCTTCGACGGCAAGTACCCCGACTTCCGCCGCGAGGGAGGCCGGCTGGACAAGCGCGAAGAACACCGCCGGGGCGAAGAACGCAAGCCCCGCCGTTTCGATGACCGTCCCCGTCGAGACGACCGTCCCTCGTATGGTGACCGCCCCAGACGTGACGACTGTCCTAAACGTGACGACCGTCCCCGCTACGACGACCGCCGTCCCCGCTCGGGCGAGTCATATCCTGAGCGCAAACGACGTGAGGCTCGCGAACGGAGAGAGAAAAGAGGAGAATAAACCAACGACTGGCCGCAAACTGCGACCAGTTCTTTTAAAGAATGAATAGTATGATAAAGAAACTGACCCGCGGCCTGCTTGCCACCATCCTGGCAGCCGCCTTATACCCGACAAACATCATGGCACAAGACCAGCAATCCTTGACAATGCCCACCTTGGAAGACCTTATCCCCGGAGGCGAGACCTACCGCTACACCGAGAACCTGTACGGCCTGCAGTGGTGGGGCGACCAGTGCATCAAGCCGGAGATAGACTCCCTCTTTGCCATCAACCCCAAGAACGGACGGGAGACGCTGCTCACCACCCGTGCCAAGGTGAACGAAGTGCTACGCTCGCTCATCACCCCGACCGCCGGCGAGGCGCAAGGCAAAGACGAAGTAATGCACTTCTACAACACGGAATTCCCTTGGCCGGACAAGCCCCACATGCTCATCAAGGGAGCAAAGCGGTACATCGTCTATGACTTCGAGAAGAACGAGTTCGTGATCGCTTATCCGCAAGCCGCCAAAGAGCGGGGCGCAAACATTGACTTCAGTCCCGAAGGAGGCCACATAGCCTACACCGTCAAGAACAACCTCTACGTGGACAACAAGAAGGTGACCAACGAACCCGAAGGCATCGTCTGCGGCCAGTCCGTACACCGCAATGAGTTCGGCATCACCAAGGGAACCTTCTGGAGCCCGAAAGGCAACCTGCTGGCCTTCTACCGCATGAACGAGTCGATGGTGACGCCCTATCCGTTGGTGGACATTACACAGCGCATCGCCGTGACCGACCCCATCCGCTACCCCATGGCAGGGATGCTGAGCCATCAGGTGAAGGTGGGCATCTATAATCCCGCCACGGGCGAGACGCTCTACCTCGATGCGGGCGACCCCAAGGACCGCTACTTCACCAACATCAGCTGGGCGCCGGACGAGAAGAGCCTCTTCCTCATCGAAGTGAACCGCGACCAGAACCATGCCAAGCTCTGCCAGTACGACGCACAGACGGGCAAACTTCTGGGCGTACTCCTTGAAGAAAGACACGAGAAATACGTGGAGCCTCAGCAGCCCATCGTCTTCCTGCCGTGGGACGACAATCAGTTCATCTACCAAAGCCAGCGCGACGGATATAACCACCTCTACCTTTATGACCTGGCCAAGCTCTCGGCTGCCCGCCAGCCTCAACCGCTTGACGCCGAAGCCATCGAGAAGATGTGGAGCACCGTCAAAAAGGTCGGAAACGGCAAGAACGTCAAGGAAGCGGCAGGCATACAGCTCACTTCAGGCGAATGGCTCGTGCAAAGCATCCTCGGCTTCAACACGAAGAAGAAGGAAGTCATCATCGCCGCCACCAAGGAATCGCCTCTGCAGAGCAATATATATAAGGTGCGCGTCAAGGATGGCAAACTGACCCCGATAGACAACGGACAAGGTGTGCACAACGCCCAACTCTCCGCTTCGGGCACTTACGTGATAGACAACTGGTCGTCGCCTCAAGTGCCTCGCAGCATCGGTATCCTTTCCACCGCCAATGGTAAGGAAACCGCCCACCTGCTGACGGCCGAAGACCCCTTCAAGGGCTTGGTGATGCCTACCGTAGAGACCGGCACACTGAAAGCCGCCGACGGCAAGACTGACCTCTACTGGCGTATGCTGAAGCCCCGCGACTTCGACCCGACGAAGAAATACCCCGTCATCGTCTACGTCTACGGTGGCCCCCACGCGCAGATGATTACCGCCAACTGGATGTACACTGCCCGTGGCTGGGACCTATACATGGCGAACAAGGGTTATATCATGTTCACTCTTGATAACCGTGGCAGCTCGAACCGCGGCCTGGAGTTCGAGAACTGCACCTTCCGCCACCTCGGCATTGAGGAGGGTAAAGACCAGGTGAAGGGCATCGAATACTTGAAATCGCTGCCTTATGTAGACTCCTCACGCATCGGTGTGCATGGCTGGAGCTTCGGCGGACACATGACCACGGCATTGATGCTGCGCTACCCCGATATCTTCAAGGTAGGCGTGGCCGGCGGCCCTGTTATCGACTGGAAATACTACGAAGTGATGTACGGCGAGCGTTACATGGACACGCCGCAAGACAATCCCGAAGGCTACAAGCAGTGCGACCTGAAGCAATACGCGGGAAACCTGAAAGGACATCTGCTCATCATCCACGACGACCACGACGATACCTGCGTGCCCCAGCACACCCTGTCGTTCATCAAAGCCTGCGTGGATGCCCGCACCTATCCCGACCTCTTCATCTACCCGTGCCACAAACACAACGTCTTGGGGCGTGACCGTGTGCATCTGCATGAGAAGATTACGCGGTATTTTGAGGACTATCTGTAAATTACAGCACAGCGTGCCGTCGCGATAGAACACAGGGACACAAAGGAGAGCCTATTTGTAAATCAATAAATAAAATCTCCGGGGCTTTGTGTCTCTGTGTTCTGAGTGTTCATCTGTTGCTTGAAGGATGTTTATTTCACCGAGACTTTCAACGGATGTTGTACTCTGTCGGCAAAGTCAGCTACGTATTTGTTCCATGCGTCAATGTTTTCAACGTTGGAGCGGTCCCAGCCATAGCCCCAATAGTAAACGTGTTCGGAGCCGGGCGCATAGGTGCTGTATGCCAGCACGTGACCTTCGGCGTTGTTACGCTGTTTTTTCTCGTCTGCGGAGAAAAGAACGGTCTTCATGTCCTGTACGGCTGTAGGGAATACGGCTCCCATGAACAGCTTGCCGTTGTCGTTGCCGGTGGTGGGGTCGGTGTATGTCATGTAGCCTTTGTCCGGAGCGGTGGTGGCAGGTTCATCATCATGCAACACGATGCCGGTCACAATGGGCAATGTCTCACTCAAGTTCTGATAAGAAACTGCTGTACGGTTAAAATGCGAACCGACATCCAAAGTAATGACACGGGTTTCTACAACGGCTGTATCAGCTTTTACGCTTTGCGGATTGAACGTCAGTTTCACACTGAAACGCAACGGACCATTGTCCAAGATCTCGTAGTCCTTGTAACACCAAGGGTAAACAATTGCGTCATCTGCTACGAGGGCGGCTACGCCGGCTCCCAATGTAGGACCTACGGCATAACAATCCATGCCATAACCATGATCTATGTGGTAGGAATATTTCTGCGACAGCTCTGCGGCTGCTTTTTTATCGGTTTTACGCAGTTCATTTATTTTCTTCCATTTTGCCGGGTCCACTTCTTTTTCATATAAATCTTCAAGAATCGGTTCTGTGGTGCCGCGTTTTAAAAAGAGGTCATAACCGAATCCACGCTCGCCTTTGGCTTGCAAAGTGGGACCGTAAGCACGAAAAGCGACAAGGTCGTTTTCCCAAGCCATGTCGTCCATGCGTTCGGGATACTGACGTCCGCAGGCACGTACTGTTATAGTAGCGGGCACACCTTGTGTAATGGTATAAGTAGAAGTGGCATTGGCGCTTACTGATGCAGGGAATATCAGGTTGCCTTCGTGGGTAATCTGGTAGGGTATTTCCTGTGATTCGGCATCGTAGATAACAAGCTGTGCCGTATCGGACAGGTTCATTCGGGTGGAAATCTCTTCCATGGATACTTCCACCATTTCATCGGTGCGGTCTGTTCCTAAGGGGTTCTCTACGGTAACCGTCACTTCGGGATTGCTTTGGCAAGCCAACAGACTGAATGCGGCAAAGGGTAATATAAATATCTTTTTCATAATAAGAATCTGTATAAAAATAGAAATGGATAATTGAAATCAGGATATATACCTCCTCCTATCTCAATTATCCATTATTCGGTAAATCCTAAATCAAGGGCAGTTATTTAGGTTGTTTGCCAATGTAAGCCAAGATACCGCCATCTACATAGAGGATGTGACCATTGACTGCGTTAGAAGCTTCAGAAGCCAGGAATACGGCAGGACCGGTCAGTTCTTGCGGATCCAACCAACGGCCTGCGGGAGTCTTAGCGCAGATGAATGAATCGAACGGGTGACGGCTTCCGTCTGGCTGACGCTCACGCAACGGAGCGGTTTGCGGAGTAGCGATGTAACCCGGGCCAATGCCATTGCACTGGATGTTGTATTCACCATACTCAGAGCAGATGTTACGAGTCAGCATCTTCAGACCACCTTTGGCTGCAGCGTATGCCGATACGGTCTCACGGCCCAACTCAGACATCATAGAGCAGATGTTGATAATCTTGCCATGCTTGCGTTCCATCATGCCGGGCAATACAGCCTTTGATACGATAAACGGAGCGTTCAGGTCGATGTCGATTACTTTACGGAACTCAGAAGCCGCCATCTCGTGCATCGGGATGCGGCGGATGATACCGGCGTTGTTTACCAAAATGTCGATAGGACCTACTTCTTTTTCAATTTGGGCTACCATGGCCTGTACGGCGGGCTCATCCGTCACGTCGCATACATAGCCGTGAACATCGATGCCTTTTTCTTTATAAGAAGCCAAACCTTTGTCTACCAACTCCTGATTGATGTCGTTGAAGCAGATTTTCGCACCTTGTTCTGCGAAAGCCGAAGCAATAGCAAAACCAATACCGTAAGAAGCGCCTGTTACGAGGGCTACCTTACCTTCCAAAGAAAAATTCAAATAAGGATTCATGTTGTTAAACTATTAAATGTTAACTACTAAATATATGTTTCTTTTTTTATTTCAAATCCGTTATTTCGGAGAAGTCTTGGTCTCCGTAATCCAAGTTCTCGCCTCCCATTCCCCAGATAAACGTATAGTTGTGGGTAGCCGCGGCAGAGTGGATTGACCATTCAGGTGAGAGTACGGCTTGGTCACCACGCATCCACAAGTGGCGCGTCTCTTCCGGCTGACCCATAAAGTGACATACGGCATGTTCCTCGGGCACTTCAAAGTAAAAATAGGCTTCCATGCGACGGCTATGCACATGGGCAGGCATGGTGTTCCATACGCTTCCCGGTTTCAGTTCCGTCATACCCATCTGCAGCTGGCAGGTAGGCAACACCTGGCTGACCAGCATTTTGTTGATGCAACGGTGGTTGGAACCTTCCAATGAACCCATCTCGGCCACGATGGCGTCTTGCTTCGTCACCTTACGGTCGGGATAGTTGCGATGGGCGGTAGTGGAGTTGAAGTAGAACTTGGCTGGACGAGCCGCATCGAGACTACGGAAAGTCACTTCCCGGTCACCCGAGCCTAAGTATAAAGCTTCCTTATAATCTAAGGTGAATACCGCACCGCCTGCTTTTACTTCTCCGGGACCTCCTACGTTGAAAATGCCCATCTCGCGGCGGGTCAGGAAGTAAGAAGCCTTCAGCGGGTCGATGGCTTCCAAAGTCAATACTTCGTTGACTGGCAGAGCGCCTCCCACAATCATGCGGTCGTACATCGAGTAGATCATGTTTACCTCGTCCGGCGCAAAGACCTTCTCCATCAGAAAATCGCGGCGGATGCGTTGCGTATCGTAATGCTTGGCGTCCTCAGGATGCGCGGCATAGCGGATCTCATAGTTTGTTTTCATGGGACTTTATCCTATTTTATTTTATATTATTGGTACGCTAAGTTTTTTCCGTTAGCGAGCACGATGCAAAATTAGTAAAAATAAAATGGAGAAGAGTATTAATCTTCTATTTATATCTATTAATAATGTACAAAATCTAAAGGTTTATGTCTACTTCCACCGGACAATGGTCAGAACCGTAGATTTCGGTATGTATTTGGGCATCGGTAAGGAGATCGCATAAGCGGTTGGACACAAGGAAATAGTCGATGCGCCACCCGGCATTCTTCTCGCGGGCGCGGAAACGATAGGACCACCAAGAATAGACGCCCTCTTTGTTTGGATAAAAGTAGCGGAAAGTATCGCAAAAGCCGGCATCAAGTAACGTGCTGAACTTGGCACGCTCTTCGTCCGTAAAGCCCGCATTACGGCGGTTCGTCTTGGGGTTCTTCAGGTCAATCTCCTGATGGGCCACGTTGAGGTCGCCACACACAATGACAGGTTTCTTTGCGTCCAGCGCGAGCAGATAAGCCCGGAAGTCGTCTTCCCATGTCATGCGGTAATCCAACCGGCGGAGTTCGTCCTGCGAATTAGGAGTATATACCGTCACGAGGAAGAAATTCGGCATCTCTATTGTAATGACTCGTCCTTCCTTGTCATGATGCTCGATGTCAATGCCATACGTCACGTTCAGAGGCTCGTGGCGGGTATAGATGGCCGTGCCCGAATAGCCCTTCTTTTCGGCGTAATTCCAATAAGAGGCATAGCCCTCGAATGCCAAGTCCAACTGGCCGGCCTGCATTTTTGTTTCTTGCAGGCAGAAAAAATCGGCATCCAGATTCCGGAAGGCTTCTTCAAAACCCTTATCCTTGCAGGCCCGTAGCCCGTTCACATTCCAGGAGATAAATTTCATATTTGGTCGTATTATTGTTTTCGCACAAAGATTTGATGCAAAAATAGTTTTTTTCGGATAGAAGCGAAAATTATTATAAGAATAAAAGTATGTGACCGTCTAAATATTCATATTTTTAATCCGAACTATTTTTAACCCAAAATAAAATGTTACTTTTGCATCGAGATATATTAATTCTACATTCTTAGATTCTTAAAAAAGGAGGTTGTCACACAGAAATGAAAAAGAAACGCAGGAATCTGTCTGCCCGATAGAGCGGCATTCCACCATTTGTTAATTATCAATGCGATGCGAAACGCATGGCTATTTACTAACAACGGGGAAGCGTCTCCATTCATAAACTTGGAACAATAATAATATTGAGCTTTTGGCTCTTGTTCTCTTTCTTTCGAATACCGCCAATTTTCGTTACGTGAGAACAAGCTGACTGGAAGTTCACGCTCATAGGGCGTGAACTATCCTTATGCTTGCTACGTAACAGGTCACTTGGCGGTAACCCGAAAGAAAGGCAAGCGGATGGATGGTTGCACGCCTTTCTTTATAAACAAACTTATCAAGATGAAAAAAATTATTGTCCAACTTGCAACGGTAAAGGACGGTATTACGCCACGAGCTTTGGCAACGGGCATTGGGTAAATCCGTGTGTAACATGCAATGGCAGCGGGGAATGTCCCAGTTGTAAAGGGACGGGATATCGTCAATGGCACTAAAAACATTTGATATGTTACATATAGGCAGCATTATTAAACAAAAGATGATAGAGCAAAACCGGACTGTAGTTTGGTTAGCTCAACAATTGTCTTGTGGCAGGGCTAATGTCTATAAGATATTTGATAAACATTCAATTGATACGGAAGTCCTGAAGAAACTGTCTATCATTTTGAATTTTGATTTCTTCAAACTCTATTCCGAGGAAATTGCGAACAAATAAAAGAATGTATCGTTTGTCTCCAATTAGTTGACATGTCTACCGATTGGAGACATTTTTATTTGAGATATGTTGACACAACTTCTAACTTTGCTTTCAAATTATCTATAACATCAAAAAACAAAAGCAATGAAAACAATGAAGTTTCTCCCAATGCTGCTAATAACATTAGCAATGAGTATCTGTATGGTAAGTTGTAGCGACGATGATGACAAGGATCCTGCAAACCAAGATTATGCAGAGCAAGTATCCGGCGTTTATACCGGACAACTTTCGGTAAATAACACCGTGATACAAGACGCATATGTGGTGCGAGTTAGCCGCATTTCGTCAACAGTTGTTCAAGTATCCGCCGAATTTTTTGAAGATGGTCACGAGAATTATAATGTCAGTTATGAAAATGGACAATATATACTCTCAAGTGCTTCTTCCTATAACATAACTATTGTTGTATTAGGACATAACATGACGATTAGTTTCTTAAATGGGAATGGTTCAATGACTACTTTTAACGGAACAAAAGACTGACGCATATAAAATCTCTCCAAGCATTAAGCGAGTGCCTTTGCCCATTAACTGACTACAAATGGGTAAAGGCACTCTTTTTATGGCTTATATAGCTTGGTAGGTTGTGTGATGCATACCGACAGAAAATTTCGAGAGAACAACAAAAAAACTCCGGTAGTCTAAACCGACTCCGGAGTTTCTTTTACGTTGGACTACCAGGATTCGAACCTGGACAAACAGAACCAAAACCTGTTGTGCTACCATTACACCATAGTCCAAACATTGGGGCTTTCTGTTAAAAAGCGGGGCAAAGATAGCGGTTTTCGAGATAACAACCAAATGTTCGAGCGTTTTTTTCCGAATCAAGTTCTAATTTTAGTATATTTTCTGTGTTTTTTGAACAGCCTAAGCGGTTTTTATCCTATGAATGATGGGTGTGCCGTCCCAACACGCGGTGCGGCAAGTTCCCGTGCCCCAACAGGTCGATGGGGCATTGGAAGTTGCGTTCCAGCCATTCGGCGGTGATGCCTGTGTCCGGATGATAGTCCAAAGTGCCGTTGACACAGGCGATGGACTTGACTTGTCGTAGGACGGTGCCGATGTCGTGTGAGACAAGGATGATAGCGCATTGGCGGTTGAGGTCAGTCAGCAATTGGTAGAGTTGCGCTTCGAAATGGCGATCTAAGTATGTGGATGGTTCGTCAAGAATGACTACCTCCGGGTCGCTGATGACGGCACGTCCCAACAGGGTACGCTGCAACTGCCCCCCGCTCAGTGTCCCGATGGGGCGGCGCTCCAATCCGGAGAGTCCCATGCGCCGGGCCACTTGTTGGGCTAATAGGCGGTCTTCCTTCGTAAAGCGAGCCATGGGACCTTTAAGGCCGGAAAGGCCGGAAAGGATGACTTCCTGCACACTGATGGGAAACTTGCGGTCGATGCTGGTGTATTGGGGCAAGTAACCGATGGAGAAGCCTTGTCCGGCAGGGCGGGGGCGGCGGGGGTGGAAGATAATCTGACCGCTTTGGGAAGCCAACAGACCTAAAATGCAACGCACAAGCGTGGTCTTACCGCCTCCGTTGGGGCCGATAATGCCCAAGAAGTCGCGGTCGTAGACGTTCAGGTTGACGTCATGCAACACGGTGCGACCTTCATATCCGACGTTGAGGCTTTTTATTTCAATGAGAGGCTCTTTCATTTACTGTTTACAAAATACTTACTATTATTTACAATTTGCCAAGGCTTTCGCCACTCCGGTTATCTCGTCCTGCCAATCGTAGGACAAAGGATTGACGGGGACAATGCGGGTATCTGTTTGCCGGGCTATGAGCTCGGCGTTGCGCCGGTCGAATTCAGGTTGCACAAAGATGATGTTCACTTTCTCTTTTTGGCAGAGGTCAAGGAGGGCTTTCAGCCGTGCGGGGGTAGGTTCTTTGCCGGCTTCCTCGATGGGAAGTTGGCGCAGGCCGTAGTCGCGGGCAAAATAGCTGAGTGCCGGATGGTAAATGAGGAAAGTGCGGTCGGCATCGGGACGCGACAACAGGGAATGGCAAAGGCTGTCGGTATGGGCAATGACCGTCATGAGGCTGTCGCGCCGATGCAAGTATTCAGCGGTATGCGTTGAGTCGAGGGCGCATAAGGCAGTGGCGATGTTATCGGCTATGATACGCGCGTTGACGGCCGAGGTCCAGACGTGAGGTTCCGGTCCTTCGTCCTCCAGAATAAAATCAATGCCTTGGGAAGTATTGAAAACGGGCAGGTCGGGAGCGTTGGCCATCAATCGGTCCATCCATACTTGTTCGAAACCGATGGGGCCGATACGCAGGTAAGCGCGACTGTCGGCCAGTGCCAAGAGTTGGGTTGGGGTGGGGTCGTATGTTTCGGGGCTGCTGCCTCGTGGCACAATGCTTTCTACCGTGAAGCGAGACCCGGCAATAGCCTCCGTGAAGTAGCGCAATGGCTCTATCGTGACCATAAGGACGGGACGCTTTTCAGTCTCACTCTTCCGTTTGTTCGGCTGACAGGCGACAAGCAACAGGAAAACAATTAGTAACCAGCTATATTTCTTTAAGTAATCAATCATATTTAGTTTATCTATAAATGGGAATTTAAACCACTGATGAACACTGATTAAACAAGATGAGCACAGATGTATCTGTCACCCTGAGCGTAGTCGAAGGGTCTCATGTAAGACCTCCTCATACGCTACGTGAGATATCTCGACAAGCTCGACATGACAGATACCTTAAAATCCGTGTAAATCCGTACCATCTGTGTTATCTGTGGTTCCTCCGCTAAATTATCATTTAATTTTGTACACTTACTTATCATAAATAAACATTAGTTATATCAATTAATCACAGCATCGAAAGCCCATAGCAGACAAGCGTATCGTGCCAATTTGCCCGCAAACATGGAGAGAGTGACCAACCAGGGGTTGGCTCGCATGAAGCCTAAGGCTACGGCAATGGCCTCGCCCACAAAAGGCAGGAAAGCGAAGAAGGCCATCAGTGCACCGCGTCCGTGCAGGAAACGTTGCATCCGCTCTACCTTGGCGCGTTCCACCTTGAGATACTTCTCTATCCATTCTACTTTACCCAACAATCCCATGGAATAACAGGTCAGTCCGCCTATGGTATTTCCGGTTGCGGCACATAGTAAAGCCCAGGTCGGATTCAGTCCCATGCCTACCAGGGCTGCCAATACCAACTCTGAGCTGAAAGGCAATATGCTACCCGCCAAGAGGGCGGACAAGAAGATGCCTGCGTAGCCCCATTGGATGAGTATCTGTACAAACGAGTCTACAAAAGCGTCCATAAGTTGAAGGCAAACAGTAAAAAAGCTCCTGTGACAGAACAAGCAAAGAATACATTAGACAGGCGGCCATGGGTCAAGACGAAGAATCTTCCGCCTAAGATAGAGGCGCATATCCACAATAGGGGCAACAATTGGTTGTATAGAGCAGGTTGCAGCCCGATGAGCGCTATGCAACAGACGCCTAACCATACCAAGAAACGGAGGTAGTTGCGGGTGCTTAGCTTGTCTTCATCTCCCGATACGACGGCATGTATGGCACCTACCCCGAAGAGCAGGCACGTGTAGGCCAAGGTGGCTATCTGCGAGATATCGGTCAGAAAGCCAAACGGGGTGAACGTAGTCAGCGACTTGAATGGAACGAGAAACAAATCCATCCGGTCGGCTACGTAGGCATAGCCCAACAAGAGCCAATAAGGCAACGTCCATCCCAAGAGGGAGGCTATCCAGCTTTTCGTGTTCAGCGAACGGAAGTGGTAAGCGCCTATCCAAAGGATGGGCGTCAGCAAGGTGAGTTGAGGCACGAACAGGCTGCCTGCCCCCGCAAATGCGAAAGCGTGAAACAGGCAAGCCGGTGTGTTTTCGTCCCGGTAGCTACGGAACAAGAAAATGAGGGTAAGCGCGAAACAGGCCGATGCCGCTTGCCCGCTATAGAGGACGTACAAGGCCGGACACGTGGATGCGAGCAGGCAATAGAGGGCGGTTTGAGCCGAAGCTCTGACACGTATCAAAGCAAAAGCATTGTTTGTCTCCACCAGTAAGTAGCCGACCAGCGCGCCAAGTGCAAAGCTGGGCCATAACTGTGTGGCAGGTATGCCTGTCCCTATCCCCGTTGCCGACCAGCAACAGAGGGCAATAAAGATAGCCGCGGGCAGCGTGAAGCGTCCTGAGGTTATCCGGCTTTGCAAGGTCTTGTTCCTCATGTCGGCAGTAATCCTCCTTTTCTGTTACAGGTCAAAACCGATGTCCCTGCGGAAGTATTTTCCCTCGAAGCTCAGCATGTCCGCCGTGCGGTAGCTCTTCTCCAAGGCTTCTTCCTTGGTGTCGCCGTAGGAGCAGACGGCAATGACACGGCCGCCGTTGGTTACGATGCGTCCGTTCTTCACCGCCGTGCCGGCATGGAAAAGCACGCTGTCCGTGGTCTCGGCAAGGTTGAAACCCGTGATGGGGAGCCCTTTTTCGTATTTTCCGGGATAGCCTCCACTTACCAGCATGACGCAGGCCGCCGTGCGGGGATCGAGTATCATGGTGCGGCGGTGCAGGTCGTCTTGGCAAACGCCTTCCAGCAGGTCCACCAAGTCCGATTGCAGGCGTAGCATGACGCTTTCTGTTTCCGGGTCGCCCATGCGGACGTTATATTCGATGACCATCGGGTCACCCGCCACGTTCATCAGCCCTAAGAAGATGAAGCCTTTGTAGACAATCTCCTCGTCGCGCAGACCTTGGATGGTAGGCTCAATGATGCGTTCGCGCACCTTCTGCATGAACTCGTCGTTGGCAAAGGGGACGGGCGTCACGCTGCCCATGCCGCCGGTGTTCAGGCCCGTATCGCCTTCGCCGATGCGCTTGTAATCTTTCGCTACGGGCAGGACTTTGTAGTGCTCGCCATCGGTCAATACAAAGACGCTGCACTCAATGCCGCTGAGATATTCCTCGATGACTACCGTTGCGCTGGCCTGACCGAACATGCCGCCCAGCATCTCCTGCAATTCTTTCTTGGCTTCCTCCAGCGTGGGCAGGATGAGCACGCCCTTGCCGGCGCAGAGTCCGTCGGCTTTCAGCACGTAGGGAGCCTTCAGCGTCTCCAAGAAGGCAAGGCCTTCGTTCAGCGTTTCGGCGGTGATGCTCTTGTGGCGGGCGGTGGGGATGTTGTGGCGTAGCATGAATTCCTTGGCGAACTCCTTGCTGCCTTCCAGTTGCGCACCCTTCATCGAGGGACCGATGACGGCGATGTCCTGTGTGGTCACGTCGTTTTGGAAGTAGTCGTAGATGCCCCGTACCAGCGGGTCTTCCGGTCCTACGACTATCATGTCGATGCTGCGCTCCAGGGCAAACACCTTCAGCGCGTCGAAGTCCGTGGCTTTAATGTCAACGTTCTCGCCCACTTGTGCCGTGCCGGCGTTGCCGGGTGCGATGTAAAGTTTGTCCACGCGGGGACTTTGGGCTATCTTCCATGCCAAGGCATGTTCGCGGCCGCCCGAGCCTAAGAGTAAGATGTTCATAATGATATATTATGTTAGTTATTAGCTGCGATTGATATCAGCGTGCGAAGATACGAATAATAAGGAGAAAAAGCACAGCCAATCGGATACTTTTCGTATCTTCGTCGGAAAAAACCGAACCGTTATGCCCCGTAAGTATAAAAACCTCTTTTTCGATTTGGACGATACCCTTTGCTCTTTTCCGGTCCATACGGGCGAAGGCGTCTCGTCGGCTACCGTCGTATGGATGCCGCACGTGCATGAGGCGCTGGAATATTTGAGCGGCCGCTACCGTCTTTATATTCTTTCCAACGGTTCGCGAGAAGTACAAGTAAGGAAAATACAACGGGCCGGCCTGGCGAAGTACTTCCGCCAAACGATTGTGTCTGAAGACATCGGCGTGCCGAAACCTCACGCTCCGATTTTTCATTTCGCCCTCTCGGCCACGCAGTCGCACCTGGAAGATTCCTTGATGATAGGAGACAACTGGGAAAAGGATGTGGAAGGGGCGGCGGGCGTAGGTATGGACCAAGTGTTTTATGATACAGAAGGATTTGTACAGACACCTTTTTGTCCCACTTATTACATTCGGGATTTAAAAGAGTTGATGCATCTCCTATAATTGGGCAGATTTCACCCAATATCCGTTCCCATACCTCGTATGCACCCTGCGCCCCACCTGCGCCAGCAGGCGGCTGAACGCCGTACACGTGCAGTCCCGCAACGCCGCGGGGTTCTTCCGCCTCAACGTGGCGTAGATGTCCGCAGCGGACATCAGCCTTGCACCTTCCTCGCCCGCCTCGGCAAAGTGGAAACAGGAGCTGATTAACTCTTCGGCGGGGGTGACGCGGTAGAAAGCCTTGTTCGATTCCTGGATGGCCGCCTCCTCTTCCTTGCTGAACCAGGAG
>CASGED010000034.1 GCA_949300425.1 uncultured Bacteroides sp. | reverse complement strand
CTTTCCGCAAAGCATTGGTTACTGCTTTTTGTAGCACAAGAGCAAGGTCGCCAGCATGTGTCATTGCATTAAGGCCATAAACTTTCACCGTCAACAAACGCATTTTCTCCCGAAGAGAGTATATGCCCTCGCGCAATTGTTCGAACCGGGCATCGCCATATTCATAATCTACCCATTCTTTGATGGCAGATACTTCATCGCCCAACAAGTGGCTGATTACAGCCACAGCATGGCTTTTCCCTGTTCCATACGTTCCGTTTATCCAAAACGACTTGTGGTTGTCGATATCGTTACCCCGCACTGATTTTAATACAGTACGTAGTACGTTGTTAAACTGCTCGTTGGGAATGAAAGATATCCACTCGCCTTCTTTTTCATTCTCAATGTTGTAAGAGGCTTTGCCTCCACGCAACTTTATAATGTCGTCGTATTTAGTAGCCATATTAGACGTATTGCTATTTTGACAAATATCTATTTATAATGTTTTGCCGAAAATATTCTCTATTATCGGCATCTTGCAGTAACTCCCATAGTTCGTCATCCAGTTTGGCATATTGCAGATGCTCACAGAGGTATTTGGCGGAAGGCGTATGCCTGTTTAGTATAGGTATAAAACCTTTTTTCCAAATCAAATGATAGAATTCTGATGATGACAGATGGTAATAAGGGACAACTACAGGAGCTTTATTTAGATAATGCTCGCTGTATTCTCCATATTTCTCCTTCAAATGAAGATCGTCACATTTTATCTGATTCTCCCTCAGTTTACATGAAGTGATACAATCAAATAACGAAAGTAAAAACAAAGGCTTCGCTATTGATTTACCTATATAACAATTCCCTTGCTTTAATGAAAGGAACATATCATTGTACAAACAGAGAAGAGTTTTATTCATTATTTTATAAGTTCCTTTAAAACAGATATAGCTGACAAATCATCTCGCAATGTAATATGATCTAATCCCATATTTAATTCTGCAACTAGCACCCGATTACTATCAGAAGATAGAAAACGAAGAGACTTTAATAAATCATCTTTCGATATTCCAAATTCCTTATACACTCCAAACGTTTCTTCCTGTCTATACAAATCGGAAACCCTAAGCATTCTTATTTCTTTGTTTTGAGCATATTTATATAATGAATAAGCAACAGCCTCAGGGCTAAGCTCATTATATGCTTGTCGCTTCAATAAAGCACCTTTTTCGTCTTTATATACGCATTGAGAAAAATCCTCTCCAATAGGTGAATATTTAAATGATTGGATTAAGGCCTGAACTGCGTATGTAATCGTTGTTTCTTTGAATGAAGTTTGAAAATAATCTATCGCTAATTTATCCAATTCTTTTCTACTAAATTCTACGCCAATAGGCATAGTTGAAGTATACCATTTCATTATTGGACTATTGTAAGCAAGATTTATATGGATTATTTCCCAAAGAAGAGTATGACTATCTTCATTAATAATCTTACAGAGTGAACCAAACTCGGTTATTTGGCATTTTTCATTGATGATTTCTGCATCTTTTAGCCATGCTTTAAAACTAGGTATCTGCTTAACACCTAGTACATTTTCCTTCCAAAACGAGTCGGAATCCTGCAAATATTGTTCTACCCACTCTTGATGAATTCCAAATGTTCCGTATTTTGATATTTTCATATTTGATATATTTGTTTCCGAAGGTTTCATTGAAGAATCTGCAACAATGCAGCCAACATTATGATATTCCAAACATTTGTGACAATGCACACATCTATTTTTGTCTATTTGGATTTCTGGAAAAACAGAAAGTGCTCCAAAAGAACATTCTAATTCACATGCTTCGCAATTTATGCAAAAAGCTGTCTTGTTAACAACTCTTCTAAGTAAATAGCGAAGTGGTATATTGTTGTTATCATGAAGAATAAATCTAAACCCGCTTTTGTCTATATTATATATAATTTCAAAAGCAAAGACTTCTTTTCCAAAAAGGAGTTCCCCTTTTATTAGAGTGCCATGATTTTTTACACTAAAATCACCAACAGCTGGTAGCCAATCCATAATATTTTTTTTCGCATGCTCTACAATAGCTTCCCAACTATTCGTTTTAACAACAAAGTGCACTGATGTCTTATCTTGCAAGAACTTGCCACTTCCTCTTAATTTCCATTTTCTGTCTGCGATATATTCTACCTTGTTTGGAATATTCCTATCCGTCACAATTTTCTCTATACGTGAGAGAAATGGATGGAGCTTATCCGAAAAACAATTGCTAACAATCATATCATCCCATGGAGATCCAAAAGGACATAAGACACATCCAACTCTAGGTTTGCCTACACGATAAGCTTCATTAATCTGCAAATTATAGCGGAAAAGATAAAGAAATACTTCTGTCGTATTCCATCTTAATATCGGTCGTGCATTAACAACAAAATTATGCTTTACTCCTTTGCCAATTCGATTATATTCATTCCTTTTTACGGATTCTTCTGACCTCACCCCTTCAAATGCCAAGAACTTCGTATTCTTTTTTAATTCGGTAGAACGTAACATTCGATACAGCGGTGCTGTTTTCATAATAGAGCAGCACCAACGATGCGTATCACTAGGAGTACCTATTTTATCCCAATAATTGAGTACAGACTCATGATTGCGTGCTATATGAAATTTCAATGAGGGGAAGCGTTCCTTGTAATATCGCTGCACCTCGTCATAAAGCTCCAACGAAGAAGGCAATTCATAACCCGTATCACTATAAATCACTTCAAAATCAGTTGGGGGGATAGCGCGTGTACAAAGGTCAAGAACTACTTGCGAATCCTTTCCACCAGAAAACGAAGCGATAAAACGGTCTATTTTAGTTGAGAGCAATACACGTTTGCCTTCATTCTTCGCCGTTTCGAGAGGCATGATGTCAAAAGAGTCGCAATCCTGTTTCACCACAGCCATCTTTTGTTTTTGCTTCTTTTCTGCCTTGGCAGCTAGCGCTTCAAAATCCAATTGATTGCTATCCGCCTTATCAAAGGTGCGGTTCACACGAGAATATGCAGTGAACGTATCGCGGATAAACTCAATGGCTTCATTCTCCAAAACAAACATTAAATCGGAAGTCTTGGCTAACATTGATTCCATGTCAACAGGCTGCAAGTCCATTGGCACTGCATCTTTACAAAATTCCAGTGTAGGTTTACTATATATATTTGCACCCTTTGCCTCAAATATTCGCTGCCCCCGATAGTAGTATTGTTTGTTGACAGCCCACATCAATGGGGCTTCAGTATGAGGATATGTCCAGCCCAGCTTATCCAGCCCAAGCAAATCCAACTCCTCATAGAATACAGGACGCGGAGCAATACCCAAAGTCTCATTTGTGACTCTGGTATTCAATATTACACCGCCTGTTCCTTTGTCCCATTCTATTTTATACATTTCTTACTATTTCGTTACTGTTTTTACTATCAACTCCCTGACATCAACATTCAAGCATTCTGCTATTTTGACCAATGTTTCTAAACTTGGCTGATAGGTATTCGTACACCACTTGGAAATGGTTGTTTGGTCTTTACCCATCTGTTCTGCAAGCCATTTGCTTGTCTTGTTCTGTTCTGCAAGTACTGCTTTTATCCTGTTAATGTTACCAGTATTCTGCATAATACACGTGTCAGTTACGTTAAAAAACAACAATTAAATGAACAAAGATACAACAAATCATCTATACTCTATCATTTCTTTAGGACTATTTACCAAATAAATGGAGAATTTCGCCAAATTAAGACATTGAAAGACTGCATCCCTCGAATTTGCAAATTGTATTCATACTCGCCTTTACATTATGTTTGTCGCTAACTTATAAATTATTTGCGACAGCTATAAGACTTGAGCAAAATATAGAATGCTATTCAACACTGATTATTAATGGAACTATGCAGAAACATGCAAAAGGGTTTAGTCGCGGCATTAGTTCCTCTAATTCTGCGTAAACAATGCGTAAACAAACGATTTCAGTTAAGGGGATTTAGTGAGTTTTACCGAGAGTGGTAGGCTGCATAACTACTTGATATTCAATGAAAACTAAAATCGTTGGCTATCGCAGAATATCATCTTATCGTTCTCATAATCTGGAGGTCCCAGGTTCAAGCCCTGGCTGGTCCACTGATAAACTCCTGTAAGTTAAATACTTATGGGAGTTTTCTTTTTATCCTTGGTTTATGAATCTTGACAGAAATACCACTGAAAACAAAAAAGTGTCTAGTGAAATCAGGAAAAGACAATCAGCTGATGTTGGTCTATTGTTGTTCCCAAATTAATTGAGATAACATGCTGACATTTAAGGCAGAAGTACTAAAAAGCAAACAGAAAAGTGATGGCACTTACAATGTAAAGATTAGAATGACCTATAACAGAGAGGTCAAAAGGCTGGCAACCAACATCTTTGTCAGACAAGAGGACTTAACCAAGTCTTTCAAACTAAAGAATCCCAAGTTTATTCAAGAAGCAGATGCCATAGTAAGACACTATCAGGAGGAATGTGCCAAACTGCATGTTGATATTAACAGCTATACTATGGATGATATTATAGCCCTCTTGAAGGGAGAACAAAAGAAATCCCAAGAGATTGACTTCATCCAATTTAGTAGAGAATGGATAGCACATACCACTATCAAAGGTGCTGAGAACTATACATCTGCCATCAATGCTTTTGTTCAGTTCCTTGGAAAAGACAAGTTGATTATCCAACAACTGACCACCTCTTTACTCAAAGACTTTATGGACTATCTTGTCAGGAAGAGGGAGGAAAAAATGAAGTTGCTCAAGAAACAAGGCAAAAAGATTCCATCCAATAGGGTGGTTTCTCTATACCTTGGCAGCATCAGGCATCTATTCAATGAAGCCAAAAGGCAGTATAATGACTATGACAGGGACATAATACTCATTTCCCATTCCCCCTTTGAGAACTTCAAGATTCCTAAGCAGGAGGCAACAAGAAAGAGAGCCATTTCTGCCAAGGATATATTGAAGATATATGCAATGCCCTATCTTCTTGATTGTAGAGGCAGGGAAAAGACAGGCAGATTCAATCTTGCCAAAGACTGTTTCATCCTCTCATTCGGACTGATAGGTATGAACTCGGCAGACCTCTATTCATGTGAAGATATAAAGGAGGATGTCATTACCTACTTTAGAGCCAAGACTTCTGCCCGAAGAAATGATAAGGCAAAGATGAAGGTAAAGGTCATAGAGGTTATCAAGCCTTTGGTGGAGAAGTACAGGGACAGAAAAGGGAAAAGGGTATTCAACTTCTATCAACATTATTCTACGGCTGATGCTTTCAACAAAGCCATCAATTATGGCTTGAAACAAATAGGGGAAATCCTACAGATAGAGGATTTGGAATATTATGCTGCAAGGCATTCATGGGCAACTTTGGCTGTCAATAAGGTAGGCATAGACAAATATACAGTCCATGCAGCCCTCAACCATATTGATGAAGCCATGAAGGTGACTGACATCTATATTGAGAGAGATTTTGAGGTGGAGAATGAAGCTAACAGGAAGGTGTTGGAGTATGTGTTTGGATAGTTTTTGATTCAGAGAAATAGGAAGTTTCTTTGGTACAACCAATGATTCTTCCTATTTTTGCGCACTAAGTATTATAATATATAAATATAAATTAGTGAGCAATGAATGTAGATGTGAATGATTTGTATTTGCCAACAGAAGAAGAAATTAAAGGAAATATTTCACTTGCAGCATCTGAAAATGAAAATGGCGAAGATTCATATTATCTACCTACTGATGAAGAGGCAAAAGAAGCTGAAACCATTTTTTCATTTGGGAGTGCATCAGAAGATTCTTCACAAGATGAAAAAGATGATTTTTCTTATTTGCCTACAGAAGAGGAAGTTGCTCAAAGTGAAACCATATTCTCTTTAGGAGGTTTCAAAGAATGCGGCAATTCATCAGTCAATGAGGAATCAACTTATCAAGAAGTGCATAAGGAAGAAATTATAAAATGCCCTTCTAATGCTACTTGTTTATCAGACTGCATAGAGTTGCTTCCTGCTGGTATTATAGAATGTTTTATGCCTCAAATAGGTGCAATAGAAATAGAATTAAAAGCCCGAAGAAACTCAATCATAGTCCTTACATCTACATCTAAAAATGCCCACTCTCCATAACCGGCTATTTGCGCATCTGGGGGAAGTATTTTATAAGACTCCGGCATTTCTTCCGGTGCTTTACTTTTAGTCTGTATGATATACGGGCCAAGCACTTTGTTGTCATCTTGTAAGGCTATACATTTAAGGATAGCGTCCTCACCACGATAAAGCATATCGTGATAATCCAACGGAATAAGAGAGTTGTCTTTCAAATCCTGTTCAATAAGTTCTTTATTATCCGCTTCTACTGCATATCTGTATTGTGGTAGTGGAATATTGTCGTAATATGCTTTTGGAATAAGATGTAATGGCAAGTTTTCCGAGTCTTTTTTATCTTTGGATATCACTTCAAGCAACTCGCGTTCTGTCCATGCAGGAGTTCCCATACTATAATCCAAATAGCTAGTTTCGCCAATTTTAATTTGGTATTCATATCCTTTCTCAAATTCAAACCCAGCAATGGAGCCACATGCACTCCATTCATCGGACTGTTCTTGTTTTACAGCATAAACTTCTGACAGGTAATTAAACCCATCAGACCAAAGGACACCCGGTATTTTTTCCGATGCCACAGTCAGCACATACTCTTTGTAATCTGTTACTTTCCTGCCTTCTTCATCATCGTCACTACACGCTGTCAATCCTACCACTGCAAACATTGCCATAAGCAGTATTCCGAAAAAGTCTTTCGTATTCATTTTTATCTTTTTTAATTGTTAGCTATTCCAAAAATGCAGAAACTCTAAAAATATTGCATCTCGGATGCAACTTTTAAATCCGTATGTCTTGGATAAAGTTGCTCCAATGCACAATCCAAGTATAAAGGTAGTGAATTTCCTACCAATTAACTTCTGCGCAGAGCAAAAATTAGAGTTCTAAGACTTATTTCATACAGCATTTGTACTCCTATTGGCTCTTAAAGCGCAAAACATTCTAAAAATCAATCGTGGCAAGCAATTCCCCGACAATTCCTTTGTGGTTTTGACTTCATTCCGAGCAGTCATCAGGAAAGTACAAAAATGCCTGCCGTTTGTTAAGTTTTTGTTAAATCTTCATCTTAAACCAACCTTTTTCTTTCCTCTTTGCTTCTCCCCAAAATGGCTTTTTCACCCTGTTTCTTTCAGCGATTATTTTTGTATCGACATTTTCTTATATCATTGATAATCAGCCATAAATACCATTTGACATCAAATCGAAAGTGCAGCCGATAGGCACGCGCAAGGGGCAGACGGTGTATTTCGCCCAGCCCAAGACACAACAGTATTTCACGAACAAGATGCTCATCGAGCGCATCGTGCGTGAGACCTCGCTGTCCGAAGGCGACGTGAAGAACGCCCTCACCCCCCCCCGGAAATCGTCTTCACCCCCAAGCAGAAGATGCGCGACGCCGCCAATGCGGCGGAACTGAGCATCGACCGCAGCGCCGTGAAGGCTTCCACGGGCGGCGGCACTGCCACCGAGCCGGACGAAGGCGAGACGGAAAATCCGCTGGGCTAAGGCGGGAATTGGGTACAGCCGCCCCGCAAGTGCACAGGGCGACTGGAAGAAGAAACGGTGTGGCTGACACAAGCGCAAATGGCTGAATTATTTCAGACATCCAAGCAAAACGTAAGCCTGCACACGAACAACATCTTCAAAGAAAACGAATTAAGTCCGGATTCAGTTGTCAAGAAATCCTTGACAACTGCCGCAGACGGGAAGAAATATCGGGTCAAGTATTACAATCTCGATGTCATCATTTCCGTAGGCTATCGCGTGAAATCCATCCGAGGCACACAGTTCCGCCAATGGGCAAACAAGGTGCTGAAAGAATACCTGCTGAAAGGCTATTCCGTCAACCAGCACCTCAGCAACTTAGAGGACCGGATGAACAGCAAATTCATGGAGCACGAACAACGCCTGAATCGGATAGACAGCAAAATAGACTTCTTTGTCCGCACCTCGCTGCCGCCCGTGGAAGGCATCTACTGTTAATCAACAAAATGCTGTGAAGGCTCCATCTTTCACGCATCTTTCACGCAGGCATCAGCGGCTTGTTTGTGAAACTTTGTGTGACATGAATCGGAAACAACCGGCTTGGACGATTTTGTACCTTTTCCGGATGATTTTAGCCTATCGGAAGGTACGGCTTATTCCCCTCGGAAAGTCACAAACGTGCCGTCTAACAGGCAGGAGAACAGGTCGAAGTTAATATAGACATGGTCCATGTAGAGCACAACGCCGCCCGGATAATTCAGTGCGATGGAGTTTTGCAGGCTGTTGGCCCAATGCCAGTAGAATTCGTAATATTCCGCCCACACCTCGCCGTAATAGTTGCACAGCAACGACTCCTCCCCCCTCCCGTCGGGATAGAAAAATATTTGGTGGTCTACGAGGGTGCCGTCGTCCCACGAATAATACCCTTGCCACCAATGATCACACAGCTGCCAGGTGGTGGCGCCGCCGCCCGGATAGCCGTTTTCATCGTCGATGACGCATCCGTTCAGCCCTATGCCGATAAGGATAAGGCTAAAGATAAGAGTGGTTTGTCGCTTGAGTGTTTTCATTTTTACTACATAATTGCTACAAAGCTATAAAAAATATCCCTATATCGCTTGCTTTCTTCCCAAATTATCATTTCCTTTGCTTGATGTTAAACCTTTAAAAGATTAATAATATAATATGGGAAAGAAAAACAGAAAGCGGATACGCGAAGAGAAGGAAGAGCAACAAGGCAAGAAAGTGATGATTGTCATGGGCGTGATAGCCGTTGTGCTGGTTGTGCTGATGTTCATCGCCTATTCGCAGTGGGGATAAACATGTAAGGTGTACCATGGCGCAAGAGATTGAACGCAAATTCCTGGTAAAAGGCGAATACAAGTCGCAGTCATACGCCCACAACCGCATCGTGCAAGGCTACATCTGCAGCGCACGGGGGCGGACGGTGCGGGTGCGCATCCGCGACGGGCAAGGATACCTGAACATCAAAGGCGCCTCGGACGCCGCGGGCATGAGCCGCTATGAGTGGGAGAAGGAAATCCCTTTGGCCGAAGCCGAGGAACTGATGAAGTTGTGCGAGCCGGGCGTGATAGACAAGACGCGTTATCTGGTGCGCAGTGGCAAACACGTGTTCGAAGTAGATGAGTTCTATGGCGATAATGCCGGTCTGACAATGGCTGAAGTGGAACTGGCCTCCGAAGACGAGTCTTTTGTGAAACCCGATTTCATCGGGCAAGAGGTGACGGGTGATGTGCGGTACTACAATTCACAACTGATGAAGCATCCTTTCAAAGAATGGAAAAAGTGACAGGTTACTTGCCGGACGAATTGGTCACTTTTCTGTTGGTGACCGTGTTCTCCTTGCTTATCGGGCTTTCGCAACGGCGCATCAGCCTGAAACGGGAAGGCGAGACCACTTTGTTCGGTACCGACCGCACGTTTACCTTCATTGGCATTCTGGGCTATCTGCTTTACATCTTAGAGCCTGACGATTATAGGCTTTTCATGGGTGGCGGAGCCGTTTTAGGCTTGTTGTTGGCTTTGAACTATTACGTCAAGCAGATGAAATACCATGTGTTTGGCGTGACGACCATCGTCATTGCGCTTATCACTTATTGCCTGGCTCCCATTGTCGCTACACAGCCGTCCTGGTTCTACATCATGGTAGTGGTGACGGTGTTGCTTTTCACCGAACTGAAACATACGTTTACCGAGTTGGCCCAGCGGATGAAGAACGACGAGATGATTACGCTCGCCAAGTTCCTGGCCATTAGCGGCATCATCCTGCCTATGCTCCCCCGGCAGAACATGATTCCCGGCATCGACCTGACTCCGCATGCGGTATGGCTGGCGACGGTGGTGGTGTCCGGCGTTTCCTATCTGTCCTACCTGTTGCGCCGCTACGTCTTCCGCCAGTCGGGCATCCTGATGTCCGGCGTCATAGGCGGCCTCTACAGCAGCACGGCTACCATCGCCGTACTTGCCCGCAAAAGCCGCAAGGCTGAGGCCGACGAAGCGCCGGAGTATGTAGCCGCCATGTTGATGGCCGTCAGCATGATGTTCCTCCGTTTTCTTATCCTGATAGGCATTTTCAGCCGCGAGACGCTGGCCGCCATCTATCCCTACCTGCTTGTCATGGCCCTGATAGCCGGGGGGACAGCTTGGTACATTCATTCGCGCCGTCCGGTGGCCATACAAGGACAGATGGAGGGAGAGGAGGACAGCAGCAATCCGCTGGAGTTTAAGGTGGCGTTGATATTCGCCATGCTGTTCATTGTGTTCACCGTGGTGACGCACTATACGCTGGTCTATGCCGGGACAGGTGGTCTGACGGTATTATCGTTCGTCTCCGGCCTCAGCGACATCACGCCCTTCATCCTCAATCTGGTGCAAGGCACCGGAGGCGTTGCCATATTGGTCATTACGGCGTGCAGTCTGCAAGCCATTCTTAGTAATATTCTGGTCAACTTTTGCTACGGCCTGTTCTTTGCCGGACGGAAGAGTGCCTTGCGTCCTTGGATGGTACGGGGATTCGGCGTCGTCATTGCGGCGAATGCCGTGCTGTTGACGCTGTTTTATTTGCTATAGGAGAAAGGGATATCATACGGCAATATGTAATGATTAATAAATCCAGACACACGGATTGAGGAAGTAAGAAGTATATATAAAATACGACCTTCTTTATGAGGGTCGTTTTTCATGTTACTATGCCAAGGCATTTATGTTTCTAACATAGAGGGGAAATGTTAGAAACATTCGCCCTTTAGGTTTCTAACATTCCCCAACACGTGCGGAAAGCGCTTCCAGCAACTATGACGGGAGGCAAACCAACAGGATTCAAAAAATGGGGACATACCATCTTTTTACTTGCTATTACTTGTAAGGATAAGTTACCAATTAAACATCTCTGCATCCCTATGTAAACTTGCGTCTTATAGCCTTTTTTAACTCCGAAAGACTCGGAAATCTATCAGAAAGCTATACTTTTGCCAACTATATGTGATTTTTGTCACCTGTATGCATCTGACAGGGTGCAATTATTAAAGAATAGACAACTGATAAACTGAGAAAACAAATGAAACTGAGAACAGTGGCGCTGTTGTGGACAGTCATGTTATCCGGGCTGGCAGCAGCGCAGAACGCGACGTCAACCTTCCAAGTGAAAGGTGTGTTGCTTGACTCCCTAACGCAAGAGGGGGAACCCTACGCCACCATCCGCGTGGCGCGTAAGGCAAATCCGGACAAACCGGTAAAAATGATGGTATCCGACCTGCAAGGCCGTTTCAAGGACAACATCAATGGAAGAGGTAATTTTGTGCTGACCGTCACGTCGGTGGGACGCGCGACCATCGTGAAAGATTTCACCGTGAAGTCCGGAGAACGGCTGGTTGACTTCGGCACGCTTTACGTGACCGATGCTTCCAACGAACTGGGTATGGTGGAAGTAGTGGCACAAAAGCCGTTGGTGAAGGCGGATATAGACAAGATAGAATACAGCGTGCAAGATGACCCCGATTCGGAAACCAACACCGTGCTGGAGATGTTGCGCAAGGTGCCGTTGGTGACTGTAGACGGCGAGGACAACATTAAGGTAAACGGCAGCAGTTCGTTCAAAGTGTACGTCAACGGCAAACCTAACAACATGATGAGCAATAATCCGACGGAAGTCCTGAAGAGTATGCCCGCCAATACCATCAAACACATCGAAGTCATTACCAATCCCGGTCCCAAGTATGATGCGGAAGGGGTGGGAGGCATTCTGAACATTGTCACCGAAGGGAGTGGTTTCGAAGGTTATACCGTGACGCTAAGCGGAAATGCAAGCAACACTGGCGCCGGTGGGGGCCTGTTCGGAACCATACAGAAAGGCAAATTCACGATGAGCGCCCGTTATAACTACAATTATAATAACAGTCCGCGCAGTTACTCCGGAGGTACGCAGCGGGCTACGGACGCTACCTCGGACGTAGCCAATTTGGACTATGACGGTAGCAATAAAGGCGATGGGAACTTCCAGTCCGGCAGTCTGGAAGCCAGTTACGAGATTGATACCTTGAATCTGATATCCGCCTCGTTCGGTTTATGGGGCGGAGGCAATGACAGCCGGGGCGGAAGCAACTATGTTGGTACTTCGCCCGTAGACGGCGGCTTGCTGTATCGCTATGCCACCAACAGCCGCAGTCATTCGTCGTGGTATTCCATTGACGGAAGTATCGACTACCAACGTATATCGCCTACGGTGAAGGGCCGTATGCTGACGTTCTCCTACAAAGTCAATACCCGTCCGCAGACATCGGACTCCGATACTGAATATGATATAGAAGAGGGGTACAACACTGACTGGGCTGACTATCTGCGGCGGTTGGAGGACCAGCAGAACAACGGCGAACAAAACACGACCGAACATACCTTCCAGGCAGACTATGCCACTCCTATCGGCAAGGCGCATACTGTCGAGGCGGGCGTGAAGTACATTCTTCGCAACAACTCTTCCGACAACGACCGCTACCTGAGAACAGCCGCAGAGGCTTCGGACTATACGTTCGACGAAGAACATAGCACGCATTATCGCCATCAGAATGACATCATTGCCGCCTATTTGGGCTACGGGCTTTCGTGGAAAAAACTCTCCGGTCGCTTGGGCGTGCGTTACGAGCATACCATCGAAGACGTGAAATATCTCTTGGGACGGGGCGATGACTTCCGTAAGAACTATGACGATGTGGTGCCTTCCGCCTCTATCGGTTGGAAACTGACTGATTTGTCCAACTTCCGGTTAGGGTATAACATGCGTATCTACCGTCCCGGAATCTGGTACCTCAATCCTTATTTGGACGACAGCAACCCTTCCAATCTCAGTCAGGGTAACTCCGAGTTGGAGAGTGAACATAGCCATGCCTTCTCGTTGAGTTACAGCAATTTCACGCCGAAGTTCAATCTCAACCTTTCCGCCCGTTACTCGTTCACCAACAACAGCATTCAGTCTGTCACGAGCCTGATGTCTGAGGATGACATAGCCGACCTTGCCGATGACAAAAAGACCGGTAAGGACGTACTCTATACCACTTATCAGAATATCGGCAAGAGCCGCGACTTCAACCTAAGCGCTTACATCAATTGGAATGCGACCAAAGACACCCGCGTCTATACCAACTTATTTGGCGGGTATACCAAATTGAAAGGAGCGGGAAGCCTGGAGAATGACGGTTGGAACTTCTTCGGTTATGGGGGCGCCCAGCAAACCTTCAAGCACGATTGGCGTTTAAGTCTGAATGTGTTCGGCCAGACACCCTGGATTATGCTGCAAGGCAAAGGAAGCAGCTTCTTCGGTTATAGTATCAATCTCAACAAATCGTTCATGGAGCGTCGCTTGTCCTTGTCGGCTTTTGCCAGCAATTTCTTCAAGAAGTACAATCGGTTCTCATCACACATTGAAGGAACGGGATTTGTCAGCGATACGTGGAACAAATATCCCCAAATGCGCTTCGGTCTGAGTGTCAGCTATCGTTTCGGCGAGTTGAAAGCCAGCGTGAAGAAAGCGGCTCGCACCATTAGTAATGATGACGTGAAATCCGGTGGCAACAGCGGCGGTGGCGTAAGCGGTGGAGAATAAAGCATAAAAAGAGAAAAATCCTTCCGTGCGGAATCCGCATCGGAAGGATTTTTCTCTTTAGTGCGGGTGATAGGACTCGAACCTACACGCCTTGCGGCACCAGATCCTAAGTCTGGCGCGGCTGCCAATTACGCCACACCCGCAATGTGCTTTTTACTATAGCGCGGCAAAGATAAACAATATTTTCTATTTAGCCAACTATTTTGTTTTTTTAAGAACGTTGATAGATGGGGATAGTCAATTTTGATTACCTTTGTAAAAACTAACCATATTTTTATTAAGCAATATTGTTATGATGAATATACTGAAATCTTGGGAAACGGGCCTATGTATGTTTCTATTGGCATTTATAGGTTTAATGTCATCATGTACGGATGATGAATTTAACATCCGCAATAATTTAGAAACCTATCAATGGTATGTGGTTTCATATTCTTGGTCGTCCGCAGATGGTACTGATGCAGGTACGGTAGATGCACTCTCTAAGGAAGCCTTATGGGCCTATTTTTACGAAGAAGGGAAAGGTGTATTCTGCGATGAACGGGGTACAGAACCTTCGATGGAAGATTTCAAATGGCAAGTCGAAGATGACATGCTGATTGTTGCTATGTCAGGTCGTCATATTGCATGGCATGTAGAAATCAGCGGCGGAACTTCAGCCGACAATCGTCTCGTTCTGACGCTCCATACCGATGATTATTGGGGAGACGGCAGCAAAATGTCTGTCACGGTCCGCATGAGAAGGGCATGACAAAGGCGAAACATCGTTATTTCTGTGTATCTGCAATGAGACTGCGGGCGGTCTCAATCATTGTATCAATTCCTTGCGATTCGTCTTCTTCCGCCATGTCTACCCATACATCCGGTTCAATGCCGAACTCGATGTGTTGTTTGTCCGCGTCCAAATGAGGGCTGGCGGAGAAACGGACGGTCCATCCGTTGGGCAACTCTGAGGTAAAAGGCAGGCCGGCTCCTCCCCCGGTTTGGTCGCCTACAATCGTAACTAAGGGAAGGTAGCGCATGACATTGACAAAATCGTTGGTGGCACTATAAGAATGGCGGTTCGTCAGAACGATGGCCGGTTTCTGCCAACGCAAGTTGATGGATGGCTCTAAGTAAATAGGTTCGGGGGCAGAGAAATCGCTGTGTCCCGCTCCAGTTTTGTGCTGAATATACCCTGTTAGAACTGTTTCGTTGGTGAAACGGGCGGCGATGCGGGTGGAATAAGTCAGGTTGCCGCCTCCATTGTTGCGTACGTCAATAATGAGACCGTTGCAAGCCGCCAAGTATGAGAGGGTTTCATCTAAGTTACCTTCACCGACTCCGTTAGAGAAGGACGTATAAGAGATATAACCAACGTTGTCTTCTAAAACGGTATATTTCAATCCTCCTGAAATGCGATAATTGCGGCCAAGGTATTGTTCGATGATGCTCTCGTTATAGTTCCGCGGATAGTCCAAGTACCAGTCCCAATAACGAGCAGTGTTTGAGGCGGAATAGAGATTGACGTGCCCGTCTTTCAACTCGGCCAGCATATTGCCCAATACTTCAAACAAACCGTCACTACTCATGTCCGGTGTGATAAGAGGCAGGTATTTGTCATAAATGGCATTCCAGTCAATCTGTTTGTAGTCGAGGTAGCAGTATTGCTCATCGATGATTCTCCATAAGGCCTCAAAATTGCCTTGCGGAGTATTGATGTATTCTTCCTCGCGGATGCAGGAAGTGAGGAAGCAGGAGAAACATAGGGTAAGAAATATCAGCCGTTTCATGTCGTTCATTTAAGATTAGTTCTTATTTCCGTGTTTTTTCAGCAGATAGAATTCTTTTACGAATCCTATCATAAATACATGTGAATAAGCATGAGTACGTATGTTGTTAACTTTGGATTGCTGGGCATCCCATAGGTAGGCCAGACGCATCTTCATCCGCCCTACAGGCAAGTCGGCGGTCAGCATTTGGCGCAGGGAAGGTTGATTGTGCAGGGAAGTAAACTTCACGATTCCTCCGGCATTGCCTAACGAGAAGATTTCGTAATAGGATTGTCCATAGTGGGGAGAAAACATCACGCCCATTACCGGAAGATTCAGTTGGTAACGCAGCCGAATAGGGTAATTCTTGATTCTTACATCCCATACAGCCATTACCGAAGCGTCTATATTCAGGTAGGCACGTGCCGATGCAGGATTGTTCCCATTGCGCAAGTTATAGAGAAAACCACCGTTCAAATCAGCAAGTCCACCAGCCAGCAAGCGGAAATTATCGGTCAATGGGAAGTGGTAATGCAGTCCGTAGTTCCAGTTGACTTGTGCAGCCAGCATGTTGTTATTATCCACATGGTTATGCGTGTAGTTGACATAGCCTTGCAGAAAGTTCTGAAGCGAAAGGTTACCATCGGCCCAGCGCGTCATGCGCATACTCTCGCGAGCGATACGGACTTCCACCCCTTTGTATTCCTGAGGTGAGAGATAAGTGTCGTACATGTTGGAGGCACCTACACCGTACATCATAGTGCGTGTGACGAAATGCGTCTGGCGGGCAGAGTCAGGCAATTGGAGTTGTGCACGCAAAGGCATGGCCGCTAATAGGATTATGGCTAATATCGCAAAGGCTTTATTCTTCATTTATCATTCTTCATTTAAAACAATTTCATCTGTCCGGTCAGTTCATCCAAAATGTCACCCTCGCTCTTGTCACGGTCCGGATCCAGGTTCTCCGGCTCTTCTTCCGAGGTTTCCGTTACGGGAGCAGGGTCTGGCTGACGTGTAGGCTCCAGTTCGTTGATAGTGTCTATTGTGTAATTCGTTAGCCGTTTGCCCTTAGCTTTGAATCCTTTGACCGCTATGAACTCTTCCACATCTACAATCAAAGAATCCCGAAAACTATCATGGCCGCCAAACACCACCTCTAAACGGGGGTAAGGCTCGTCCGTCAGCAGGATGAGTTGGCTCTTCTTGTTCTCGCCCAAGTAATTCTGCTTGCGGGAGGCCGCCTCGAAACAGAAACGCTTGATGTAGGGATAGCCTTGTTGGTCGGCATCGTAGAGTACGGCCGTCCATACTTTCTGAGCATCGAATTTCTCCATGACGCGAATGTCGGCTTCGTAGTGGTTGCTCAAGTCGAAGCCTGTGGTGTAATAATCTCCGTTATTCAACACTACCAAAATACGGTCATTGGTTTGGAACTCACCCAAGTATTCGCCCCTTCCGTCGTAGTTGAGGCGCAATACGTCACGGTCGAACCACACCTTGCGCCCGCCTAATGTGGAAGCGCCCCGTTGTTTCAGCGTTATCTTGTGCACCGGATTACGGGTCAGGATATTACCTATCGCTTGCCTGCCTTTGATGGCCAGTTGACTGAAATCTTCTTCAAAGATGATTTTACGTATCTTGGGATTGGGTTTTAAGGTCACCTTAATGACTTCGGCCTCCCCATTGGGATTAGCGCTGAAATACATGATGCGTGAATCGGGTGTACCTTGAGTGACGTCATACTCGCGATCGCGGATAATGTTGGTCACCGCAAAACGCTTGATGTAGCACGTACCGTCTTTCCCGTCACGATACACCACATTATATATAGTACGCTTGTCGTTCTTCTTAAATACGTTGACATAAATTACGTTTTTGCCCACAAACTTTTTGTCGGCCACGGGCGTGATAAGATAACGTCCATCACGATAGAAGAGAATGACATCGTCCAGGTTAGAACAATTTGCTATATATTCGTCTTTCTTCAGGCTGGTGCCGACGAAGCCTTCCTCCCGATTGATATAGAGTTTCTCATTAGCCTCAATGACTTTGGTGGAGTCGATGGTGTCGAAACTGCGTATCTCAGTGCGACGGGGGAAGTTGCGTCCATACTTTTCCTTCAGCATGCGAAACCATTCGGCCGTATACTCCACAATGTTGTCCAAATGGCGGTTTATTTCCTCCACTTCGGCTTTCATGCGAGCTATCTGCTCTTCGGCCTTATCGGAGTTGAACTTCAGGATGCGGGCCATCTTGATTTCCATCAACTTCAAAATGTCATCCTTGGTCACTTCACGGATGAAACTGGGATACCACGGTGTAAGGCGCAGGTCGATGTGTTCGCATGCGGCGTCCATGGTGCCGGCGTTCTCAAATTCCTTGTCTTTATAGATGCGCTCCTCAATAAAGACTTTCTCCAAGGAAGCGAAATGCAGGCTTTCCAAAATCTCGCCTTTGCGAATCTCCAGTTCGCGGCGCAGCAAGTGTAAGGTATTGTCTACCGACTTGCGCAACACATCGCTCACGGTGAGGAAGTGTGGTTTTTGGTCATCAATGACACAACAGTTTGGAGAGATGCTTACTTCGCAATCGGTGAAAGCGTAAAGGGCATCGATGGTTTTGTCTGAAGAAGTGCCGGGCGTCAAGTGCACGAGAATCTCCACACTTCCCGAAGTCAAGTCTTCCACTTTGCGAATCTTTATCTTTCCCTTTTCGCTGGCTTTCACGATAGAGTCGCACACGTTGGCCACGGTTTTGCCGTAGGGAATTTCGCGCACGGCCAGTGTTTTATTGTCCACCTTCTCAATGCGGGAGCGTACGCGCACCGAACCGCCTCGTTCGCCATCGTTGTATTTCGACACGTCTATCAATCCGCCCGTTTGAAAATCGGGGTAAAGACGGAATTCCTCTCCGTGCAGGTAACTGACGGCCGCATCGCACAATTCATTGAAATTATGAGGAAGGATTTTAGAAGAGAGTCCTACGGCTATGCCTTCTACGCCCTGCATCAAGAGCAGGGGAAACTTGACGGGCAGGGTCACCGGCTCGCGGTTACGTCCATCGTAGGACATTTTCCATTCCGTCGTTTTGGGATTGAACACTACGTCAAGGGCGAACTTGGTCAATCGCGCTTCGATATAACGGGCTGCCGCGGCATCGTCTCCCGTCAGGATATTGCCCCAGTTCCCCTGACAATCAATGAGCAAATCTTTTTGGCCTAACTGCACCAAAGCGTCCTTGATGGAGGCGTCGCCATGCGGATGGAACTTCATGGCCTCACCCACGATGTTGGCCACCTTGTTGTAGCGTCCGTCCTCCATGCGGCGCATGGTGTGCAAGATGCGCCGTTGTACCGGTTTCAGGCCGTCCATGATATGGGGAACAGCACGTTCTAGAATGACGTATGAAGCATAGTCCAAAAACCAGTTTTGGTACATGCCGCTCAGTTGATGTTTCACGTTGTCATCCTTGGCGTCCGCAGGGCGATAATCCGAGTGCCCCTCCTGTCCGAAGGCGTTGTTATTCAGGTCTTCGTTATTCGTTTCAAAGTCTTCGCTCATAATTTTCTTGCATCGGGAAAGTGTTTGGCGCTGAAGTGATAAATTTCAGCCGCAGGCAAATATAGAGATAAATTCGGTTATATGCAAATTAAAGAGGAAGTACGAAGTCTTGTTTTTTCAAGAAAGTCCGTTTTAATGGAAGCCAATGCCCTATTTCTTGTAAATAATCGTCAATCCGTCACGCAGGGGAAGGATAACCTTTTCTACGCGATTGTCCCGTGCCACACGGTCATTGAAGGCTTGTATGCCGAGAGTTTGCAAATCCGACATGCGGGGACGCTCTTCCAATACGTGCCCGTCCCACAAGGTGTTGTCCGCCAAGATGTAGCCACCCGGAGAAAGCACGGACAAAGCCATTTCGTAATAATCGACATATTTACGTTTGTCTCCGTCCATAAACACCATGTCGAACGTCAGACCCAGCTCGGGCACGCGCTTCAAAGCATCGCCGATATAAAACTTGATGCGGTCAGCGTAGGAAGAGCCTTCCAGCCAGGGACGGGTAAAGTCCTCCTGCTCGTCATTGATTTCGAACGTGTGTAGCAGGGAGCCTTCGGGCAATCCTTCGGCGATGCACAAGGCCGAATAGCCGCTATATGTTCCTATCTCGAGCACCTGCCGGGGGCGTATCATGCGGACAAACATCTTCAGCATGCGCCCCTGCAAGTGGCCGGAGGCCATGCGGGGGTAGAGCAGCTTCAGGTGCGTGTCCCGATACAAGGCGTGCAGGTATTCGCCTTCGGGGTCAATATGCTGGAGGATATACTCGTCTATGGTCATTATAAATATCGGTTGCTATTGGGCAGTACACAATCGTTGGCATGTTTCAAGGCGTCTTCCACCACGTTGATTTCGAGGAAAGATGTCTGCGTGCCGGCCTTGCCGCTACTCAGATAGCCCACCATGTCCGTCGGTTTCAGCTTCCCGTCAGCCAGGAGGCGGCGCAGGGCGGCGAAGTAATATTCTTGCCCGTTGGCCAATTCGGGCATGTAGATGGCTTCCACACCATAAGACAGGGCCAGGTGGCGCATGGTCTTCTCCTTGTAGCAAATGGCCAGCACAGGATATTTGCCACGGAAGGCGGCCAAGTTACGCGCGGTGCGTCCGCTATAGCTATCGGTGATGATGGCACGGATTTTCAACTTCACCGTGGCCTTTACGGCTTGCTTGGCCAAGAAGGCGGTCACGTCATTGCTATTTTCATCCAACGGGATGCGTACATCGTTCTCGGTCAATTTGTCCTGTTCGGCTTGGGCTGCCACTTTTGTCATGGTCTTTACGGCTTCCACCGGATATTTGCCATAAGCCGTCTCCCCGCTTAGCATCAGAGCATCGGTACGGTAATAGATGGCGTTGGCGATGTCGGTCACCTCCGCACGTGTGGGGCGCGGATTGGAAATCATGGTGTGAAGCATCTGTGTGGCTACGATAACCGGTTTCTTGGCCAAGATGCACTTGCGGATGAGCAGGCGTTGGATGCCGGGAATACGTTCTTGGGGCACTTCAATACCCAGGTCACCACGGGCTATCATGACACCATCGGCTACTTCCAATATCTCGTCAATGTTGTCCACACCTTCCTGATTTTCTATCTTGGCGATGATTTTTATGTCACTTTGATAGGCGTCGAGAATGGTGCGGATGTCCAGCACGTCTTGCTTGTTGCGCACGAAAGAGTGGGCGATGAAGTCGATGTCTTTCTCGATGCCAAACAGGATGTTGTTACGGTCCTTCTCCGTGAGCGATGGCAAGTTGATGCGAACGCCGGGCACGTTGACACTCTTGCGGCTTCCTAAGGTTGACTCATTTTGCACTTCGCAAAACAGGTAATCGGGATGCTTTTCTATGACTATCATTTCCAATTCCCCATCGTCTATCAGGATATGTCCGCCTTCGTTCAGGTCGTGTACAAAGTTGGGATAGGACACCGAGATACACTCCTTTGTGGTGGCTTGGTCGGGATTCCCAACGACCTTTACCCGGTCGCCCGTCTTGAACGTGATAGGGTCTCCGGTCAGTGGAGTGGTACGTACTTCGGGTCCCTTCGTATCCATCAGGATGCCGATGCGGTTGGACACGGTACGTACGTTGTTTATCAACTTCTCAGCGCCTTCACGGTTCAAATGAGCCGTGTTCATGCGTACTACGTTCATGCCTGCCTCAAACAGCTGGCGAATAAAGTCCACCTCACAGCGCTGATCAGATATGGTCGCCACAATTTTAGTTTGTTTCAATAACATAGTTTTAATCCTTTTCTTCTTATACCTTAATTATATCTAATACCTATTTCTCTTGTCATTCTTTCGCAAAGCCGGGCACAAAGTTGCGCGAAGAGAATCTTAAAGTTTCGCAGAGCGAAATGCCCGGCCTGCGCATTTTTAACGTCCGGCCTGCAAAAGAGCTTCTACCGCCAGACGATAAGAATCGAGCCCAAAGCCGCAGATGACGCCCCGGCATGCGCAGGCTATCATGGACACGTGGCGAAAAGACTCACGCGCATGGACATTGGAGATGTGCACCTCAATAACCGGCGCCGTGATAGCGCGGATGGCGTCTTGCAGGGCGATGGACGTGTGGGTGTAAGCACCTGCGTTCAGCACGATACCGTCCACGTCGAAGCCCACTTCTTGTATCTTGTCGATAAGCTCGCCTTCGATGTTGGATTGGAAATAATCGAAACTCACGTCCGGATAACGGCTTTTCAGCCCGGCTAAGCAGTCCTCGAACGTAGAGCTACCATAAATGGAAGGTTCACGTTTGCCCAGCAAATTAATGTTGGGGCCGTTGATGATTTGTATGCGCATATAATTGTTTTTTTATTATCTTCGCCCCCTCGGGGCACACTTTTTGTGGCGCAAAGATAGTGCAAATTGAGCGTAAAACATTCAAGCTTGCTTGAAAATGTTTTGCCGAAATGTAGCCTATCTCATGAAATGATAAGGGGAAAAATGAAAATCGGAGAAAAAATGGAGAATAAGGAACGGCAAGCGTTAGCTATCAGGAAATATCGGCAATATCTGAAGTTGGAGAGAGGGCTTTCTCCGAATACGGAGGATGCTTACTTGACGGATCTCGCCAAGTTACTTCATTTTGTGGAAGGAGAAGGGATGAATGTGTTCGAGGTCAAGCTGGACGACCTGCAACGTTTCAGCGCCGGTTTGCACGACATCGGCATTCACCCGCGCTCGCAAGCCCGCATTCTGTCGGGTGTCAAGTCCTTCTTCCACTTCCTGGTGCTGGCCGATTATCGGGAGGACGACCCCGGCGAGTTATTGGAAGGTCCCAAGATTGGCCTCCACCTGCCCGAGGTACTGACCGTGGAAGAAATTGACCGCATCATCGATGCCATCGACCTGAGCAAGCCGGAAGGCCAGCGTAACCGGGCTATCTTGGAGACGCTTTATAGTTGCGGCTTGCGTGTATCCGAATTGTGTGGCTTGAAACTTTCCGATTTATATTTGGATGAAAGCTTTATCCGGGTGACGGGCAAGGGTGACAAGCAACGTTTGGTGCCCATTTCGCCCCGGGCCACCAAGGAGCTGACGTATTGGTTTCAAGACCGCAATACAACATGGCGCATCAAGCCCGGCTTCGAAGACTATGTTTTTCTGGCGCGATGGGGGAAAAACATCAGTCGCATCCAGGTCTTTCAACTTATCAAGGACTTGGCGCGACAGGCGGGTATCACCAAGAACATCAGCCCGCATACCTTCCGCCATTCCTTCGCCACCCATTTGTTGGAAGGCGGAGCCAACTTGCGCGCCATCCAGTGCATGTTGGGGCACGAGAGCATTGCCACTACGGAGATATATACTCACATCGACCGTAATATGTTACGAAGTGAAATCATTGAACACCATCCGCGTAACATAAAATTCCGTGAAGAAAGAAATCATTCTTTAAATTATAATAAATAAAGGGGTATTATTAACAAATTGTAGAAAAATTAATATCTTTGCGTAGCCAAATCCTGCAAAGGCGTTCGGCGAAGTGTGATATAAGAGTGAAATAAATAAGTAAATCATTCAATTTCAAACAATTAATTTATAGTTAAAATGACTAAGAAGCTGTATTTGCCATTATTATTGGCATGCGTTGTTGCACTGACATCGTGCAGCAAGAAAATGGGTGAGTTGTCATCCGATTACTTCACGGTAACCCCGCAGGTGCTGGAAGCAGTCAATGGTGTAGTTCCCGCTACTATCAACGGTAAGTTCCCCGAAAAGTACTTCAACAAGAAAGCTGTAGTAGAAGTAACTCCTGTCTTGAAGTGGGACGGTGGTGAAGCCAAAGGCCAGTCCGCTACTTTCCAAGGCGAAAAGGTGGAAGGCAACGACCAGACCATCTCTTACAAGATGGGTGGTAGCTACACTATGAAGACCTCTTTCGACTATGTGCCCGAAATGGCTAAGTCAGAACTTTACTTGGAGTTCACCGCCACTATCGGTAAGAAGACGGTTGAAATCCCGGCTGTAAAGATTGCCGACGGTGTTATCTCTACTTCTGAACTGGTTGACCAAACTTTGGAAACCGCCAATACCGCTACGGGCGAAGACGCTTTCCAACGCATTATCAAGGAAAAACATGAGGCTAATATCATGTTCTTGATCCAGCAGGCCAACGTTCGCTCCAGCGAGCTGAAGACCGCCAAGGCTTTCAACGAGGAAGTGAAGAACATCAACGAGACCCCGAACCGCAAGATTGACAACATCTCAATCTCCGCTTACGCTTCTCCCGATGGTGGCTTGGACTTGAATACCAAGCTGGCCGAAAACCGTCAGGAGAACACAGCTAAGGTTATCAACCGCAATCTGAAGAAGGACAAGCTGGAAGTAAATGTTGATACGAAGTACACCGCTGAAGACTGGGAAGGTTTCCAGGAACTGGTAAGCAAATCCAATATCCAAGACAAGGAGCTGATTCTCCGCGTTCTGTCTATGTATTCTGACCCCGAACAAAGAGAACAGGAAATCAAGAACATCTCTTCTGTTTACAAGACTTTGGCTGACGAAATCCTGCCGCAACTCCGTCGTTCTCGCCTGACGTTGAACTACGAGGTTATCGGCAAGTCTGACGAAGAAATCTCTAACCTGGCCGCTACAGACGCCAGCCAATTGAACCTGGAAGAGTTGCTCTATGCCGCTACGCTGACCAACGATGCCGCTAAGAAAGAAGCCATCTACTCGAAGGCCGCTCAGAGCTATCCGAACGACTATCGCGCTTACAACAACCTGGGCAAGCTGGCATACGCCGCTGGTGACTTGGATAAGGCTGAAAACTACCTGAAGAAGTCTTTGTCTATCAAGAACTCTCCGGAGGCTAACATGAATATGGGCTTGGTTGCACTGAGCAAGGGTGATAAGGCAGCCGCTGAAACTTACTTGGCTAAGGCTTCGGGTGCTCCTGAACTGAACGAAGCTTTGGGTAACCTGTATATCGCACAGGGACAGTATGAGAGAGCCGTAAACGCTTTTGGCGACACGAAGACAAACAGCGCCGCTTTGGCACAAATCCTGGCTAAGGACTACAACAAGGCTAAGAACACGCTGGCCGACATCGAAAACCCCGACGCTTATACCGATTATCTGATTGCCATCCTGGGTGCAAGAACCGACAATGCTTCTTTGGCTATCAGCGGTTTGAAGGATGCCGTGGCTAAGGATCCTACGTTGGGTAAGAAAGCCGCTACCGATTTGGAATTCGCTAAATATTTCACAAACTCTGAATTCATGAGCATTGCGAAATAAACATTTTATCCATAAAAAGGAATGCCCGATATAGAAATGTATCGGGCATTTTCATTATCACAACAAAAAGCGTTACTTTTGCACCAAATATGTTTAGACACTAATTATATCTATGCAGAAAACAAACCTCATAATCTTGGGCGCCTTGCTCATCCTGTTGGTGGCTTGTAAAAGCCAGCCTACCCATATAGTCATCATCGAAGGGAATATTGCGGGGTTAGGGAATGACACCGTATATCTTTATGGATCAGACGAAATGTATAGCCGGCTGGATACGTTTGTCTCCCAAGACGGCCGTTTCATGGCCGAACTGGAGGCCGATACCCTGATTACCTCCTGGCTGCAATTTTCTGACGGCACGGAATATCCTCTCTATATGGACAAGGGCAACCGGATAATGATAGAAGGTAATGCGGAAAAGATGGACTCATTGAACATCACGGGGCATTCGCTGAACGAGGAACTGACGGCCTTTCGCCAAGAATTGGCCGGCTTGAAGACGCCCACTTCCCAACAGATTACCCAAATGGCCGGAACATATATTGAGAACCATTTGGCTTCTCTCACCAGCATTTATGTGTTGGATAAGTATTTTGTGCAACAGGCCTCGCCCGACTTCCGGCATATAGAGCGTTTGATAGAAAACATGACGGGAGAATTGAAGGACCAAAGCTACATTCAAGAGCTGAGCGCATACATCGAAACGCAGGAGAAGGTTGCCTTGGGTAAATCCTCTCCCTACTTTCAGCTTCCCAACCTGAAAGGGAAAATAGTGAACCGTGCCGATTTCAAGGACAAATACCTGTTATTGTATTTTTGGGCTTCGTGGGACGAAAATTGCCGGAAGAGCCATACGGACTTGCGTTCGCTTTACAAGAAGAAAGCCTATAAGAAAGATTTGGCCCTACTGGGCATTTCGTTGGATGTAGACAAAGAGCGCTGGAAAGAAGCGATAGAACGTGATACGCTTGAATGGGAGCAGGTATGCGACTTCCAAGGCTGGAATTCCGAGCCGGTCAAGCAATATGGCATCCGGGAACTTCCAACAACCTATTTGCTCACCCCGACCGGACGTATTGAAGGAAAAAACTTGTCTATTGCCGAGATAGAAGAAAAACTGAAGAACATCACCAAAAAATAAAGATACGTGCTAATCAAAGTTTATGGAGCCGCCGTGCAAGGCATTGACGCGACTCTTATCACCATCGAAGTAAACAGTTCACGAGGCTGTATGTTTTACCTCGTAGGCTTGCCCGATTCCGCGGTAAAGGAGAGCCACCAACGCATTATCTCCGCTTTACAAGTGAACGGATACCGATTTCCCACCAGTAATATCGTCGTCAACATGGCACCGGCTGATATCCGCAAGGAAGGTTCGGCTTACGATTTGCCACTTGCCATCGGCATCATGGCCGCCAATGAGCAGATTTGCGCTGAACGCTTGGATAAGTTCCTCATCATGGGCGAACTTAGCTTGGATGGTAGCCTACAGCCCATCAAGGGTGCTTTACCGATTGCCATTAAAGCGCGTGAGTTAGGATTTGAAGGTATGATTCTGCCCAAACAAAACGCCCGCGAGGGGGCGGTGGTCAATAATTTGGCCGTATACGGGGTGGAAAACATCTGTGAAGTCATCGATTTTTTCAATGGCAAACGGGAGTTGGAGCCCACCATTGTCAATACACGCGAAGAGTTTTATGCCCGTCAAAATAAATTCGACCTTGATTTTGCCGATGTAAAGGGGCAGGAAAATGTAAAACGGGCATTGGAAGTAGCGGCGGCTGGCGGGCATAATGTGTTGCTTATCGGTTCGCCGGGTAGCGGAAAGTCCATGCTTGCCAAGCGTTTACCTTCCATCTTGCCGCCTTTGTCTTTAGGAGAAAGTCTGGAGACCACCAAGATACATTCCGTAGCCGGAAATTTGGGTAAAGACGGAGGACTCATTTCTCAACGTCCCTTCCGTTCGCCCCACCATACGATATCGAATGTGGCAATGACCGGTGGAGGTTCTTTCCCCCAGCCGGGAGAAATCAGCCTGGCGCATAACGGAGTCCTCTTCCTGGATGAGTTGCCCGAATTTAGCCGCAATGTGCTCGAAGTGCTTCGCCAGCCCCTGGAAGACCGAAAGATAAGTATTTCCCGCGTGAAGTTCAATGTAGAATATCCGGCCAGCTTTATGTTGGTAGCCAGTATGAACCCCTGTCCGTGTGGATATTACAACCATCCTACGAAAGCATGCGTTTGTAGCCCGGGACAAGTGCAGAAGTACCTGAACAAAATATCCGGCCCTTTGCTCGACCGCATCGACCTTCAAATAGAAGTGACACCGGTGCCTTTCGAGAAGATGTCTGAGATAAAGCCGGGAGAATCCAGTGCCGTCATTCGCGAACGTGTCATCCGCGCGAGGCAAATACAAGAAAAACGCTATGCCGAGGTGCCAGGTATCTATTGCAATGCCCAAATGACCAGTCAACTGCTATCCCTCTATGCCCGTCCTGACGAGGATGGACTGGCATTGTTAAAGGGCGCCATGACGAGGCTGAACCTTTCCGCCCGTGCTTATGACCGCATCCTGAAGGTGTCCCGAACCATTGCCGACCTGGAAGGCAGCGAGCGGATTCAAGCCGCTCATTTGGCCGAAGCCATCGGCTATCGCAATTTGGACAGAGAAGATTGGGCGGGATAATCATTAAGGCTCGACCGGCGCACGCCAGAAATCCACTTAGTAAGCATAGAAGAAAACAAAGGGAAAGGGCTTGTGATTAATTGATTTTACAAAAACAAAGAGGGTGAGAATATCTCTCATTTCAGGTTACTAACTTAAGGGGGGAATGTTTCTAACATGGGAGGGGAATGTTAGAAACATTCAGGGTCTATGTTAGAAACATTCCCGACCCTTGCCTGTAAGGGCTTTTGGAAAGGATAAATTTCTACTTGGAAAGGTGTTTCTGAAATGCACACAATAGAAATTCGATAAACTGTCACAAATTCTTATTTATTATATAATGCGGTATCTCTCATGGCGACCGAAGGTATTATAAGGAGAATCATTTTTATTAATGTACCATTTAGTTGTCATTTCTTATAAAATCATTATATTTGCCCCTATTAAAATCTAAAAAAGATACGAATATGAAGAAACTGATTGTAGGATTGATGTTAGGGGTAGGTATATTTCTCCTTAACGCTTGCCAGTCGAAAACAAGTCGCATCGACGATTTGAAAGATTTTGTAGAGCAACTCAGTGAGGATTGTGAAGACTATACCGCTGAGCAATGGGAAAAGGCCAATGACAAATTCAGCGAATTATTAGATAAGATAAATTCGTATGACGACCTTACGAAAGAGGAGCTGGAAGAAGTGGCCCGCTTGCAAGGACAATATGCGGCTACTGTATTTAAAAACAGCGGAAAAGCCGTGATGGAAGAAATGGAGAAAGCCGGCGTGGCGTTGGACGGATTCCTAAACGGCCTGAATGAAGGTTTGCAAAATGAGGAGAAATGATAATATATTAAAGATGTATAACGTATGAAGGCATTCAAGAGTATTTTAGGCGGCCTGTGTTTATGCGCCGCTATGGGCGGATGCGTATCGGCATCGCAACAGGAAATCGCAGAGGTGAAAGAAGTCAGCAAGTCGGACGCAGTGATAGCTACCATCATGGAGCGTCGCAGCATCCGCCAGTACAAACCGCAACCGGTGAATCGTGACACCATGCAAGTTATTTTGAATTGTGGCATCAATGCGCCCAATGGACAGAACAAGCAGTCGTGGGAAGTGCGTGTAGTAGATAATCCGGAATTCATCAAAGGCGTTACGGCTCTTTATACCAAGGGCAATCCGAAAGCGGCTGAAGACCCTTCGTTTAAGAACATGTTCCGCAATGCGCCTACCGTGGTGTTCATCGCCAACGACCCTTCGTATGATTTCTCGCAAATCGATTGTGGCCTGCTGGGCGGCAATATGATATTGTCCGCACAGTCCATGGGTATTGGTTCATGCTGTCTGGGAGGTCCTGCCCGCTTTATGAGCTCTCCCGAAGCGGCCGAATATCTAAAGCAACTGAATTTTAGCGAAGGTTACGAGCTGTTGTACTGCATCGCCTTTGGCTATCCGGACGAAGCGCCGGCCGCCAAGCCTCGTAATGCGGAGAAAGTGAAGTTCGTGGATTAATTCATGGAAGAATATTGTATTCCCCACACGATTACCAATCGTACAGCCTGACTGACGATTGGTGATTGTGCAGGGAGTAAGCTGTCCTGTTTGTCTTTGGGGCTATTTCGCCTCCTTTTCGCCAATCAATGTTGACACCATACAAAACGATCGTTCCCTGACAAGTCCTTTCCTATTTGTATAGAGGTGTAACCACATTCATACAGCATTTCTGCAGTATCTTTCCCATATGCCTGGTTGATTTCGAAATAGAGATATCCGTCCGGCACCAACAGTTGGCGTCCTAAGTCCGCAATGCGTCGGTAGAAACGTAAGGGGTCATCGTCCGGCACGAACAAGGCTAAGGACGGTTCCCATTTCAGCACATTAGGTTCCATGGTTGTACGTTCGTGCTCGGTCACGTAAGGTGGATTGCTGACTATCACGTCATAGTGTTCGTCCGCACCGGGCTGCACCGTCAGTACGTCACATTGCACAAAACGCACCTCCGCTCCCAAAGTCCGGGCATTGCCACGGGCTATCTGGAGGGCTTCGGACGAGATGTCCCAAGCCGTTACCTGAGCATCTTTGACAGACATGGCTAACGATATGCCAATGCAGCCGCTTCCCGTACCAATGTCTAAGACATTCGCTCCCGCCGGAGTCTCGCGCACGATCCGTTCAACCAATTCTTCCGTTTCAGGACGTGGAATCAGCACACCGGGAGCCACGTGGAAATCCCGTCCCAAGAAACGGGCCTTGCCTTGGATGTATTGAATAGGTTCGTATTGGCACAAACGTATCAGAATGTTTTCCAATTCAGTTTCTTTATTTGCGGATAAAGCTATATCTTTGCCCAAATAATAATCCGTCATGGATTGGCCTAAGATTTCGTGGCATACAACTCGTGTCAGCCAAACCGCTTCGCCAGGTTCGTAATGAGTTTGTAGCCGTTGGCGGATGAGGGCGGAAGAGATTAGTTTATTCATGTTCGTCATTGTTTTAAAAGACAAAAGTAAGCAATGTGGCGTAAATACGAAAATAGGAAGATGGAAAATGAAGATGAAAAATACATGCGCCGATGTATTCAGTTGGCACGTAACGGACGGTGCGGAGCGCCTCCCAATCCGATGGTAGGAGCGGTCATCGTACACCAAGGAGGTATTATCGGCGAAGGTTACCACGCTAAGTGCGGGCAGGCTCATGCCGAGGTGAACGCGATACGTTCCGTCCGCCGGCCGGAGTTGTTGCCCGAGGCGACACTTTATGTCAGCCTGGAGCCTTGCGCGCATTATGGCAAAACGCCTCCTTGTGCCGACCTTATCGTGGAGAAGGGTATTAAGCGCATCGTCATAGGGTGTCAGGATCCTTTCCCTAAGGTAGACGGACGAGGCATAGAGAAGTTAAGGCAGGCTGGACGCGAGGTAGTGGTCGGTGTGTTGGAAGCGGAATGCCGGGAACTGATACGCAGATTCATTATTTTCCATACCCGTAAGCGTCCTTACATTACTTTAAAGTGGGCGCAAAGTGCGGATGGCTATATCGACCGCCGAAGGGGGGAGAATGAAACGCCTGTCCGGCTTTCAAATGCGTGTACACAGATGCTCGTGCATAAACAAAGAGCGGAACATACGGCTATCATGGTAGGTACGGACACGGCACGCATGGATAATCCGCATTTAGACGTAAGGGTTTGGGCGGGGTCCCAACCGGTGCGTGTAGTGGTGGACAGCAAACATCGGTTGACCGCAGGATTGCATCTTTTTGACGGTAGCCAACCGACACTGACATACGACACGCAGAATCTTTTCGACATATTGGCGGATTTATATAGCCGGGGGTTGCAATCGCTGCTGGTGGAAGGTGGAGCCAAACTGTTGCAAAGTTTTATGGATGCAGGTTTGTGGGATGAAATCGTTGTAGAAGAAGCGCCTGTTTGTTTGGGCGATGGAGTGGAGGCGCCTGTGTTGCCTAAGCATCTGGCAGGTAAGCGAGAGGAACATTTCGGACACCCATTTTATACATTCACTAATAATCAATCCAAAGTAAGCGGGGAGGCATTGTAATATGGATGGAGTTATTATACAAGCACGTACCGGTTCTACACGTTTGCCGGGCAAAATCCTACTGCCGTTTTATGGCGAAAAGCGCATCATTGATATTCAGATAGAGGCAATACGTGCGGCTTGTCCCGGTATGCGTATCGTATTGGCCACAACTACGCGTCGGCAAGACAATGTGTTGGCCGATGTGGCACGGCAGATGGAGGTGGACTGTTATCGGGGTAGTGAGGACGATGTATTGGGACGTTTTATCGGGGCTGCTGAACAGTTCGGGATAAACCGTCTGATACGAGTATGCTCGGACAATCCGTTTCTTCGGGCGGATTCCTTCCAGGCACTTCTTGAAGCGCACGATTGCCAACCGGCAGACTATGTAGCGTTTGGCTGGCCCGACGGACGGCCTACCATCAAGTCACATATCGGGTTGTTCGCAGAGCTGACTACGCTCGACGCTTTGCGTCGTGCGGCTTCACTCACCGATGAACAACTTTATCATGAGCATGTCACCATCTATCTGTATACCCATCCGGAGGCTTTCAGTGTGAGGTTGCTCCCTCTGCCCACTGGCTTAGAAAGTCGGCAGGACTTGCGTTTCACTCTCGACACACCGGACGATTTCAGCCTGTTGGGCAGTCTTTACGCCGAATGGTACGAAAAAACCGACCGAAGTCTTTCAGCTCTGTTGCAAACGGTAGACGCCCGTCCTGAGTATTTGGAGCGAATGCGGGAAAATATAAAGAGAAATGAAAAATAGGGCATTGTAAATTAGTAAATCGTAAATAGTAAATGAACCACACCTACATTATAGGAGAAATAGGACAGAACCATAATGGCTCTGTCGATTTGGCCAAACTGATAGTAGACTTGGTATCACGGCCAGTGCACGAAGACGCTTTTAACTTAGACTTGCGGCCGATGGATGCGGTGAAGATGACCAAACGCGACCTCAATGAGGAACTGACTGATTCACAAATGAACCGTCCCTACGATTCTCCCAACTCTTTTGGGCGTACTTATGGCGAACATCGGGCAAAGCTGGAACTTACGGACGAGGAGCACTTTGAAGTGTATCGCCATGCCAAATCATTGGGCTTGGACTTTGTTGAGACGCTTTGCTCGCCCGGTTGCCTCTCACTGCTGAAACTCTTCACGCCAGACCGATTGAAAGTGGCAAGCCGCGACCTGACCAACCTGCCCCTGCTGGAGGCCATGGCGGAGACGCGCATCCCCATTATACTCTCTACCGGCATGGCCGGACAGAAGGAACTGGATGACGCCCTGGAAGTAATCACACGCTACCATGACCAGATTGCCATTCTGCATTGCGTGTCGCAATACCCCACGGCGCCGGACAACCTGAATCTGCTTACCATCACTTACCTGAAACGGCATTACGGGCAATACACCATCGGTTTTTCGGACCATACCATTGGCATAGCCGCGCCGGTAGCCGCCGTAGCGTTAGGCGCAGAAATAGTAGAGAAGCATATTACTATCGACCGTCGCATGAAGGGTACAGACCAACAAGGCTCGTTAGGTCCCGACGGAGTGAATCGCATGATACGCGACATCCGCTTGACCGAACGCTGGATGGGACGTGAAGAGCTATACATTGAACCGGCCGTGGCCGCAGCCCGGGTAAAACTGGAACGTTCCGTTGCCACGCGCCATGATTTGCAACCCGGTGACGTGATAAGAGAAGAAGACCTGCATCTTCTTAGTCCGGGTGACGGTTATAAATGGGCCGATCGTGGTCAGGTCATTGGCCGCCAAGTGAAGAACTTCGTTCCTCGTAATGAACTGATTTATCCGAAGGATCTGTTATGAGACTGGCCTGTGTTGTTGTACTCTATCATCCCTCCGAAGAGGTAGAAGGAAACATCCGCACCTATCTGCCGCAGGTAGATTGTCTCCTCCGTTGGGACAATACCCCTCGCAATGTCGGCATTGGCGCCGCGCTGAATGAAGGCGTCCGTTTTGCCCGTGCCCACGGTTGTACCCATTTGATGACGATGGATCAGGACAGTTTCTTTCTGCCTGGGGAGATGGCACGCTATCGGATGAAAGTAGAGCAATGGGAAAAGGAACATGGAGGACAGACAGCCCTATTCTCGACCAACTATTACCTCCGTTCGCAGGGTGCCACACTTTATCCCGTCGAGACATCCGCCGTTCAGGTGGCTTCTGCCATGACTTCCGCCAGTATTTATCCTTTGGAATTGTTTGAAAAGTTAGGAGTGTTCAGAGAAGATTTGTTTGTTTGGGGAATAGACTGTGAGTTTTGTTGGCGGGCGGCACGACAAACGATTCCTACGCTGTGTTTCCGTGACATTCTGTTGCAACATGAGTTTGGTTACCAAAAGAAGAAACATCGCTTGTTGGGCCGCGAAGTTTTTCCGAATGAATACCCGCCGGCACGCACCTACTACAACGTGCGCAATGGCATTATCTTGCACCGCCTTTATCCTGACTATCTCAACCTGAAAGCTCACTTGCGCTATCATTTATGGAAACGCATTGTCTTCGTATTGCTCTACGAACGGCAGAAGACGGCAAAGTTGAAAGCCCTTTGGAAGGGATATTGGGATGGCCGGCGAGGCAAGACAGGAGCTTTGAACTCCGTTTTTTAATGCCATTGACGCAAGGACGTGTCAGGTGACGCTTGGTCAGCCCAGCAGTTCCTTTACTTTAGCGGAGATAGTGCGGCCTTCGGCCAATCCGGCCAACTTTTTGCTGGCGACTCCCATGACCTTGCCCATGTCCTTACCGCTTGTAGCACCCACTTCGGCGATAATCGCTTTCAAAGCCGTTTCCAGTTCTTCAGCGCTCATCTGTTTGGGCAAATAAGTTTCCATCACTTTCACCTGGGCCAATTCGGCGTCGGCCAAATCTTGACGTCCCTGTTGTACATAGATTTCAGCTGCGTCTTTCCCTTGTTTCACCAGTTTTTGGATGATTTTCAACGCATCGGCATCGGCTAACGTGTCGTTGGCGCCCGGAGCAGTTTTGGCTTCCAAAAATACTTTCTTGATGTTTCTTAATGTGTCGAGAGCCACTTTGTCTTTGGCTTTCATAGCGGTTTTAATGTCTTCGCTGACTTTGTCGAACAAATCCATAATGCAATATTTTTAAGTTTATATGTGTTCTTTCAAAAGCATCGCAAAAATAGCGTTTTCATTTGATTCGTCAAAGACAACATGGACTTTCCCGTTTATTATTTGGGGCATTAACCAAAAACAAATAACTTTGCACTATATTCACCAAATAGAGCAGAGGTTATGGCTTATCATCATTTTTCAGTCCTGGTACATCGGCAGGCGGAGAAATACGGGGACAAAGTTGCCCTGAAGTACAAGGATTATGACGCGGGGCGCTGGATTCCGGTCACATGGAACGAATTCTCGCAAAAGGTGAGGCAGGTTTCTGACGCCTTGATAGCTTTCGGTGTGGCGGAGGAGGAGAACGTGGGCATCTTCTCGCAAAACAAGCCAGAGTGTCTGTATGTGGATTTCGGCGCGTTTGGCGTACGGGCCGTCACGATTCCCTTGTATGCCACCAGCTCGCCGGTACAGGTAAAGTATATTGTCAACGACGCTCAGATACGTTTTCTCTTTGTGGGCGAACAGTTCCAATATGACGCCGCATTCCGTGTGCTGGGCTTCTGCCACTCCCTGCAGCGGCTCATCATCTTCGACCGCAAAGTGCAGAAAGACCCGCGAGACACGACCTCCATCTACTTTGACGAATTTCTGCAAGCCGCTGACGGACTGACCCATCAGGCCGAAGTGGAGGGACGCACCGCCCGGGCTTCGTTCGACGATTTGGCCAGCATTCTCTATACGTCCGGCACGACGGGCGAGCCAAAGGGGGTGATGCTGCACCATTTTAATTATGATGAGGCCATGCGCATCCACGACATTGTTCTGCCCCAGTTGACAGAACAGGACGTGTCGCTCAACTTTTTGCCCCTGACACATGTTTTCGAACGGGCATGGACCTACCTCTGCCTGCATCGCGGGGCGCAGGTATGCGTCAACCTCCGCCCGCACGAAGTGCAACAAAGTCTGCGGGAAATCCGTCCTACGGCGATGTGCAGTGTGCCCCGTTTTTGGGAGAAAGTCTACTTGGGCGTGCATGAACGCATCGCGAAGGAGACAGGAATGCGGAAGGCGCTGATGCTGGACGCATTGCGGGTCGGCCGTGAGCACAACATCGACTATATCCGCCAGGGAAAGACGCCGCCTCTGATGTTGCATATGCGCTATAAGTTCTACGAGAAAACGGTCTATGCCCTGCTGAAGAAAACCATCGGATTAGAGAACGGGAACTTCTTCCCAACCGCCGGAGCGGCCGTCAACGACACCATCTGCGAATTTGCCCATTCCGTCGGAATCTTCATGCTGGTGGGGTACGGACTGACGGAATCTACCGCCACGGTGTCCTGTTTCCGCAAACAAGGATTTGAGGTGGGCTCTGTAGGACAAGTGATGCCGGGCTTGGAGGTCAAGATTGGAGATAATGATGAAATCCTGCTCCGCGGCCGGACCATCACCACCGGATATTACAAGAAACCTGTATCTACCGCCAATGCTATCGATAAAGACGGTTGGTTTCATACCGGAGACGCCGGCTGCCTGAAAGGCGACCATCTATACCTGACCGAACGCATCAAAGATCTCTTCAAGACCTCCAACGGTAAGTACATTTCGCCTCAGGCGTTGGAAACGCGGTTGATACTGGACCGCTACATCGACCAAGTGGCCATCATAGCCGACCAGCGCAAGTTTGTGTCCGCATTGATAGTACCTACGTATGACTTGGTGAAGGAGTTGGCCGCCGGACGGGGCATTGCTTATACGTCTATGGAAGAACTGTTGCGAAAGCCGGAAATAACAGACTTCTACCGGGAACGTATTGATACATTGCAACAGGCTTTTGCCCACTACGAGCAAATCAAGCGCTTCACGCTTTTGGCCGAGCCATTCAGCATGGAGCGAGGCGAACTGACCAACACGCTGAAGTTACGCCGTCCGGTAGTGGCCGAACACTATCGGGACGTGATAGACCGGATGTACGAAGAATGAAGCGTTTATTCCTCTTCCTGTTTCTCAGCCTGTTCGTCTGCTTGGCGATACGCGCATCCCGAACCGATAGTTTGTCAGGGAATCGCCCGTCACATTACATCGGTTTGGAAGCACGTCCCGCTTACGTCTTCCCTACCCGAAGTTTTTTCCGGGGAGACAATATGACCGGGAAAGCAATCAACACATCCGTTTCCGCCCATCTGCGCTATGCCTTCCGCTTCGCTCCCGATACCCGTTTGGGGAAACTTTATCCACATGCCTACCAAGGCATTGGATTATCTTTCAACAGTTTCTTCAACAATGAAGAGATGGGTACGCCCGTTGTGTTGTATGTATTCCAAGGTGCTCCCATCGTCCGTCTGACGGAACGTTTGTCACTAAACTATGAATGGAATTTCGGTACGGCATTCAGTTGGAAGAAGTACGATTTGCAGGACAATCCTTATAATGTAGTAGTGGGGTCCCGCATCAACGCTTACCTCAACTTAGGGCTTTTCTTCAATTGGCAACTGACCCCAGCCTGGCGTCTGACCATCGGCGCGGACTTGACGCACTACTCTAACGGGAACACCAACTATCCCAATTCGGGTGTCAACACCGTCGGGGCACGGGTGGGTATAGTCTGCGCTTTCGGTGGCACAGCGCAAGTAAAACCTTCGCGCGAAGAAACATTACCTCTGAAAAGACGTTTCAGTTATGACCTTATTATATACGGCTCTACCCGCAAACGGGGCCTCATCTATCCCGACCATGGGGAGCTGATTCCCGGTTCCTTTGCCGTGGCCGGGCTGAATTTCAACCCTATGTACAGGGTCAACAAATATTTCCGCGCCGGAGTGTCACTCGACGCGCAGTATGACGAAAGCGCCAATCTGATGGAGTACTTGGTGGAAGGGACGAGCGGAGAAGAAATGCGATTTTACCGTCCGCCTTTCCGCGAACAATTTGCCATAGGATTCTCCCTCCGCGCCGAATTGAACATGCCTGTCTTTTCAGTAAACTTTGGCGTTGGACGCAACGTCATTTGCAAAGGAACAGACACCGAGGTCTATTACCAGATATTAGCCCTCAAAGCCTTTGTCACCCGCCGCATTTTCCTGCATGTCGGCTATCAGCTCAGCGATTTCAAGAATCCTAATAACCTGATGTTAGGACTGGGATGGAGGTTTGGGCGGCCTTAAAATGTTCTGTCCACACCTTCTTCACCGGCGGCAGAAATCGTTCCGGCAGCGAGCGGTCTTCCGTCACGATGTCCACCCTTCCCTCCATGCCGGACACGAAGAACAGTTCCTTGCCGAAGGCGGTGCGCTCTTTGAAAGATTGGGGTTGGATATTAAAAGAAGAATATATATCTTTGTGCCGTAAATCAACAGAGAAAGGAGGCAGATTATGGCAAGAGCAATCAGAGAAACTCCCGTGCTTTATGGGAAAGACGCGGAACGTTTCCAGAAAGAAATGAAGCGCGTGGAAAACATGACCGCCGAAGAGCGTCAGGCAAACCGGGAAAAGGCGCGCAAGGCTTACGAAAAATTGGTGACTGAAGTCCAATACGCAAAAGCTTGATGCCTATGATACTGGTAGAACTGACAACCAATCACGATTTAAAGCCATTCGACTGCGGCGATGCCGATTTGAATGGCTTTTTGATGGATAATGCCAAACTCTTTGCTGAAAAGCGGATAGGCAAAACCTTTCTCTTGATGGACGGTGATGTCATTGCCGCCTACTTTTGTTTGTTCAACGACAAGATTTCGCGCCTTGAAGTCTCAAACAGCGCGTGGCGTAAAGTAAAGAAGCTGTTCCCGCACGGTAAACATTTTTGCAGCTATCCGGCAGTCAAGATAGGCCGCTTCGCCGTGGCCAAGGACTACCACCATACGGGAGTGGGCAGCGAATTGATGTGGTCGGTAAAACACCTGCTGAATGCG
>CASGED010000033.1 GCA_949300425.1 uncultured Bacteroides sp. | reverse complement strand
CGAACAAGGCTTTCTACCGCGTCACCCCCGCCGAAGAGTTAATCAGCTCCTGTTTCCGCTTTGCCGAGGCGGGCGAGGAAGGCGCGAGGCTGATGTCCGCGGCGGACATCTACGCCACGCTGAGGAGGAAGAACCCCGCGGCGTTGCGTGACTGCACGTGTACGACGTTCAGCCGCCTGCTGGCGCAGGTGGGGCGCAGGGTGCATACACGGTATGGGAACGGATATTGGGTCGCACAGATTTAAAGGCGTAGGTGTGTCTGTGTCTGGGAACGCAGGCTGCGCAGGACACGCAGATGGGCGCAGACTTTTTTGAATCACGAAATCTCCGGCAAACTGTTCCCGTTTATCTTGCGGTAGAGGTCGAGGGCGAAGACATCGGTCATACCGGATATGTAGTCCAGCACCGCCTGAAGGCGTTCACCAAGGCGGAGTGAGCGGATGTTGTACTGGCCGGACACGCGGCCTATCAGCAGGCGCGAATAAGCCTTCTCGGGCGAGAGCACGGCGTCCGTCATTAGCTCCAGCAGGGTGCCGATGATGCGGAAGCCGGCCAGCTCGATGTCCAGCACATCGCGCGAGCAATATATCTTCTTCATCGACACCTCGGCGCAATGTCGGTAAGCCTCGGCGGGCAGTTCGTTGATATGCCGGATGAGGGGGCCTTCGAACTCGCCACTGAGCAACGTCTCTTCGTTCTCCAAGAAAACCCGTGTGCATTCGCTCGTCAATAATCCGATGACGCACGAACGCAGGTAGGCTATCTGCTCGTTCACGTCCGTCACACGGCGCATCGTCTCCAGCATGTGCGTGCGCCGCTCGTCGCCAAAGTAACCTAAGAGCAACTCGCGCGTCTCGTCCGTGGTGAGCAGTTTCAGTTTGTGTGCGTCCTCTATGTCCATGATCTGATAGCAGATGTCATCGGCAGCCTCCACGAGGTACACCAGCGGATGGCGGGCGTAGCGCAAGGGGGAGTCGCTCAATTTTTTCATGCCAAGCTCTTCGGCTATGCGCCGGAAGGATGCCTCTTCGCTGGTGAAGAAGCCGAACTTCGACTTCTTTCCCGCCAAACTCGATGCGAAAGGATACTTCACGATGCTGGCCAAGGTGGAGTAGGTCAGCACGAAGCCTCCCGGCCGCCGTCCCTCGAACTGGTGGGTCAGCAGGCGGAAGGCGTTGGCGTTGCCCTCAAAGTGGGTGAAGTCCTCCCAAAGTCCCGCGGAGAGGCCGTCATAGTTCCGCAGAGCCAGTCCCTTTCCTTCGGAGAAGAAGGTGGAGATGGCCCGTTCGCCCGAATGCCCGAAAGGCGGATTACCCAGGTCGTGCGCCAGGCAGGCGGCGGACACGATGGCACCTATCTCTGGCAGGAAGCTGTCCGCCAGCTCCGGTCTGCGCGAGAGGATGCCCCGTGCCACGTCGTTGCCTAAGGAGCGGCCCACGCACGACACCTCCAGGCTGTGCGTCAGGCGGTTGTGGACGAAGACGCTTCCCGGAAGGGGAAACACCTGGGTCTTGTTTTGCAGGCGCCGGAAGGGCGCGGAGAAAATCAGGCGGTCATAGTCGCGCTGAAACTCGGAGCGGTTCTCGTGATGCTCGCGGTGAAACTCTTCCAAGCCGAAACGCTTGGCGGAGAGCAGGGTATTCCAGTTCATCATACAAGTAAATGATAATTTATCTTTTAAATGAAGAATGATGAATTAAGAATGAAGAATAACCATGCGGCGTGATTGTGTACACGGACAGCGCAGCCTAATTCTTAATTCTTCATTCTTAATTCTTCATTTAAAGCGCGCTTGCGCGCGCTAAATTCCCATTTATCAGCCTATTTGCAGGCGGTTACTAATATTTAACTGCAAATGTAGGATTATTTGGGACAAAATCCGTACTTTCGCCCGTTAAAAAAAGAACGAAGATGCTGAACGTACAAATCATCAACCGCTCCAAGCACGCGCTTCCGGCTTACGCCACGGAGCTTTCCGCAGGCATGGACCTGCGAGCCAACCTGTCCGAACCCGTGACACTGGCTCCCCTGCAGCGTTGTCTCATCCCGACGGGACTCTACATTGCCCTGCCTCCGGGCTACGAGGCACAAGTGCGCCCGCGTAGCGGGCTTGCCTTGAAGAAAGGCATCACGGTGCTGAACTCACCGGGGACGATAGACGCCGACTACCGGGGAGAAATCTGCGTGATACTCATCAATCTGTCCGCCGAACCCTTTGTCATCGAGGACGGCGAGCGTATCGCCCAGATGGTCATCGCCCGTCACGAGCAAGCCTGTTGGCAGGAAGTGGAAACGTTGGACGAGACCGGTCGGGGCGCGGGAGGTTTCGGTCACACGGGCGTATGATTAAATTTTGGATGAAGGATGAAGAAAAGAGACATAAGACACCTGTCGGCCTGCTTGTGGGGCATCGCGCTCATCGGCTTGCTTGCGGCATGCGGTTCGGTACGCCGAAGCGCGCGACCCTCGGCCACGTCCCAAGCGGACAGGAGCATTGTGCGCGACACCTTGTCGGCCGAGCAGCAGCGCAAGTACGACTACTTTTACTTGGAAGCCATGCGGATGAAGATGCAGCGCAAGTACGACGCCGCCTTCGACCTGCTTCAGCATTGCCTGCGCATCAGCCCTCACGCCTCGTCCGCGCTGTACGAAGTGGCGCAATACTACGTGGCGTTGAAACAGCCGGAGCGGGGTGAAGCCATCTTGGAACAGGCCGTGCGCCATGCGCCCGACAACTACTGGTACTCCCAAGGGCTGGTCAACCTCTACCTGCAACAACAGGAGACGGACAAAGCCATTGCCCTGCTGGAGGATATGACCGCGCGCTTCCCCGACAAACTCGACCCGGTGTATAGCCTGCTGGACCTTTACAACCGGCAGGAGAAGTATGACGACGTACTGGCTCTGCTCAACCAACTGGAGGCGAAGTTGGGAAAGAGCGAACAGATGAGCATGGAGAAGTTCCGCATCTATGTGCAGCAACAAGACAAGGCGAACGCCTTCAAGGAGATAGAGAGCTTAGTGGCGGAGTACCCCAAGGACACGCGCTACCAAGTGCTGCTGGGCGACGTCTACTTGGACAACGGGAAGAAGGAAGAAGCCTACGGCGTCTACCGCGACGTGCTGGACGCGGAGCCGGACAACGCCGCGGCTCTGTACTCGCTGGCCAACTACTACGAACAGACCGGCCAGACGGAACGGTACGAACGACAACTCGACACGCTGTTGCTGAACAAGAAAGTAGAGCCTGAGGTGAAGCTGGACGTGATGCGCAGGCTCATTGTCCGCAACGAGCAGACAGGCAAGGACAGTACGCGCGTCATCACCCTGTTCAACCGCATCATGGAGCAGGACACGGACGATGCCAACATGCCGATGCTCTACGCTCAGTACCTCTTGTCGAAGGGCATGAACACGCAAGCCTGGCCGGTACTGGAACGTGTCATCCAGATAGACCCCACGAACACCGCCGCCCGCATGACCCTGCTTGGCGAGGCCGTGCGGCAGGAGGATTACGAGGACATCATCCGCCTCTGCGAGGCCGGCGTTGAGTCCAACCCCGACATGCTGGAGTTCTACTTCTACCTGGCCATTGCCTACAACCAGGCCGAGCGGACGGACGAAGTCATCGCGACTTGCCGTAAGGCCCTGACGCACCTTACGCCGAAGAGCAACAAGGAGGTAGTGTCCGACTTCTACGCCATCATGGGCGATGCCTACCATATGAAGGCGATGGACGAAGCCGCTTACCAAGCCTATGACTCCGCACTGGTGTACAATCCCAACAACATCGGCGCGCTGAACAACTATGCCTACTACCTCTCTCTGGAGCGCAAACACCTGGACAAGGCGGAGGAGATGAGCTACAAGACGGTGAAAGCCGAGCCTCAGAATGCCACTTACTTAGATACGTACGCTTGGATACTCTTCGAGAAGGGGAACTACGTGCAAGCGCGCCTCTACATCGATCAGGCAATGAAGAGCGACGAAGAGAAGAGCGCAGAGGTGGTGGAGCACTGTGGAGACATCTATTACATGGTAGGAGAAGTAGAGGAGGCCGTCGGCTACTGGAAGCAGGCGCTCGAATTGGGAAGCGAATCCAAGACCCTCCGGCAAAAGATAGAACAACGGAAATACATCCGCGAACCGGATAAAACGACAACAAAGGATGAACATGAATGACATGACTAAGCAAGCGCAACGATGGGGACTGGTTCTCCTTGTGTTACTAAGTCTGGCAGGATGCCGCACCTCCCGCCAAGCGGAGTCCGTCATCCATAGAGAGACGGGCTGCCTCTCGTCCAAGGTCAGGCTGACCGTACCGACTTCGAAAGACGCCATATTGACCGTAGACGGCACCTTGAAGCTGAAAGCGGGCGAACGGGTACAAGTCTCCTTCCAAATGCCGGTTCTCCGCACCGAGGTGGCGCGCATCGACCTGACGCCCGATGAAATCCTCTTGGTAGACCGCATGGGACGCCGCTATGTGCAGGCTTCGCGCAAAGAACTGAAAAGCATGTTGCCCAAGAAAGCCACCTTCGCCCGACTGGAGAAGCTGCTCTACGAAGCCGCCCGGCCGGGCGCCAAAAACTACCTGACCGGCACGGACTTGGGCATTCCTTCGTTAGAACGGGGAAAAATAGAGCTGACAAACTTCTCGTCCAAGCCTTTTACTCTGACTCCGACCCAACTCTCTTCCCGCTACAAACGGGTGGAGCTGGAGGAGTTAGTCGGGCTGTTGCTTTCTTTAATGAACACTTGATATGCGTCGCGTCCTCGTCCTTCTCTTCGGCTTGCTTGTCTCCTTTTCTTTGGCGGCCCAATCCAATAAGCTCATCAAGGAATTGGAGGGACGTCGTGGCGCCTTACAGAAGCAGATAGCCGAATCTGAGTCCCTGCTGCAAACCACGCGGAAGGACGTAGGTAGCCAACTGCAAGGCCTTGCCGCTCTGACCGGACAGATAGAAGAGCGTAAGCGCTACATCGTGACTATGAACAACGATGTGACCCTCATCGAAGCGGAGCTTGCCTCCCTGCAGCGTCAGTTGGGTAATCTGCAAAAGGAATTGGGGCAAGTCAAGGAGGGGTACGCTTCTTCCGTCCGCTATCTCTATCGTAACCGCACCATTCAGGACAAGCTGATGTTCATTTTCTCGGCAAAAACCTTGGAGCAAACCTATCGGAGGCTGCGCTATGTACGGGAATATGCTTCTTACCAGCAGCGGTTAGGCGAAGACATCAAGCGGAAACAGCAACAGATAGAAGACAAACGGCAGGAGCTGGCGCAAGCCAAGGCGTCCAAAGAGCGACTTTTGCAGGAACGGGAAACGGAAAAAAAACGGTTGGAGCAACAGGAGCAGGAACAAAAGGCCTTGGTCAACTCCTTGCGGAAGAAGCAACGGAGCCTCCAGAGCGAGATAGCCCGCCAGCGCAAGGAAGCCGACCGCCTCAACGCACGCATTGACCGCCTCATCGCGGAAGAGATAGAAAAAGCCCGCAAGCGAGCCGCTGAAGAGGAACGTCGCGAAGCCTCCAAACAGGAAATGGCAGACAAAAAGCTACCCGAAGTGAAACCGCTTGAGGCTTATACCCTGAGCCGTGCCGACCGCAAGCTCTCCGGCAACTTTGCCGATAACCGTGGCCGCTTGCCCATGCCGGTCAACGCTCCTTATATCATTACCAGCCACTATGGCCAATACACCGTACCCGGCCTGCGCGGGGTGAAGCTCGACAACAAAGGCATTGACATACAGACCCGCCTCGGCGCGCAAGCCTGCGCCATCTTCAACGGCAAGGTAGCCGCCGTCTTCCGCCTGAATGGCCTGCTCAATATCCTTGTGCGTCACGGCTCCTACATCTCCGTCTATTGCAACCTGTCTTCCGCCTTGGTCAAGGCCGATGATACCGTCACCATCGGCCAGCCCTTAGGCGTAATCTTCTCCGACAAGAGCGATGGAGGACGCACGGTGCTCCACTTCCAACTCAGACGGGAAACGGAGAAACTCAATCCGGAGCATTGGCTCAAACGGTTTTAATCCAGTTCCGCCCCGTCCAGCAACTCCAAGTACAGCCCGATGGCTTCTTCTATCTCGCAGACAAAGATAAATTCGTCCGCCGTATGTGAGCGAGCGCTCTTCCCGGGTCCCATCTTGAAGGAAGGGAAGGACATCAACGCCTGGTCGGACAAGGTAGGCGAACCAAACGGCACACGCCCTAACGCCACAGCACGCCGCACCAACGGATGTTCGGCCGGAGCGTGCGAGGAGCCTAAACGGAAAGAACGCGCCTTCGCCTCGCACCGGATGTGCCGCACAATCTCATCGTAAATCTCTTTATTCGTATAGCACTCATTGCTGCGGACGTCTACTACGAACGTACAACGGTCGGGAATCACATTGTGTTGCGTACCCGCATTAACCATTGTCACGCTCATCTTCACCGGCCCTAACAGAGGCGATACCCGTTCAAACTGATAATCGCGAAACCAGGCGATGTCGTCCAATATCTTATAAATGGCGTTGTCTCCTTCATTGCGTGCCGCATGTCCCGAACGTCCCGTAGCCGTCACGTCCAGCACCATCAGTCCCTTCTCCGCAATGGCGGGCTGCATCTCCGTAGGTTCGCCCACGATGGCGAAACTAACCGGAGGCAACTGCCTCAACACGCTTTCTATGCCACCCGCGCCACTCACCTCTTCCTCGCACGAAGCAAGATAAATGAGGTTATAACGCTGATTGGTACGGCACAACGTGAGAAAAACCTGCAACAAACTTACCACACTGGCGCCCGCATCGTTGCTGCCCAGTCCATAAAGTTTGCCGTTCGCCTCCAGCACGGGCTTGAAAGGGTCGTGCCTCCAGCCTTGCACCGGCTTCACCGTGTCTATATGTGAGTTAAGCAACAACGTAGGCTTCTTCAGGTCGAATCCCGGACTTAAACACCAAACGTTGTTGCCCAAACGCCCCGTATCCATACCCTGCAGCTCAATGTATTGTTGCAGGCAATCCGTCGCCCGCTCCTCATCCCGGCTCACGGACGGAATGCTTATCAACGACTTCAGCAAGCCCACAGCTTCCGAAGTCAAAGTAGGAATATCATATTTCATTTTCTCCTCGTTTGAATCCGGTTGCAAACTTACAGATATTTTCTCAAAAGTCGCTATACTCAAACTCAATACTTTCCCGAATGTCTCCGGACGAAACTGTCGTAGATACAAATTGGTCTCATTCCAGTTCAAACGCTACCTTCCCTTTCACGTCCTCGGCCGACGAGGCTATGATGGCTTCGAACTTGCCCGGTTCGGCTATCCATGCGTGGCGTTGGTCGTCGAAATAGCTGAGGGCTTCGCGGTCGATGGTGAATTGCACTTCCTTTTCCTCGCCTGGCGCCAAGCGCACCTTGCGGAAGCCTTTCAGTTCCTTGACGGGGCGGGGGAGGGTCGATTTCTTGTCGCTGATGTAAAGTTGTACGACTTCTTGCCCTTCCCGATTGCCGGTGTTCTTCACTTTGACACGGATGGTCAAGGTGCCGTCGGGAGTCATCGTTTGGCTGTCGGCCATGGGTTTTCCATATTCAAAAGTCGTGTAGCTCAATCCGTGTCCGAAGGGGAAAAGCGGCTTTGCTTTTTTCTGCTTGTCTGTCCAACGGTAGCCTACGAAGATACTTTCCTTGTAGGCCACATTTACCGTATCCTTCCGGCGTTCGCCCACGTATTCACCCAAGTTATGTGCCGGCACGTCTTCCAGCCTGGCGGGGAAGGTGAAAGGCAGTTTACCACTGGGATTGACATCGCCCATCAATACCGACGCAAGGGCATTTCCGGCTTCCGAACCCAAGAACCAAGCCTGCACGATGGCGGGCACTTGTTCCGCCCAAGGCATGGCCACGGCATTTCCCGAGACATTGACCACCACCAATCGTTTGTTGACTTCTGCCAAGGCTTCGATGACGCGGTCTTGCTCGTAGGGTAATTCCAAACCGGAACGGTCGTTGTCCTCGCAGTCTTGGCCGGAACTCTTGTTCAATCCTCCTATGAAAATGACATAGTCAACGTCCTTGGCCACTTCCATGGCTTCGGCCATCAGTTCTTCCGGAGAGCGGTTGTCTTTCAAGTTCTGTCCGGTCGTTACGCCGTTATATTCTCCCGTAGCGTCGCCCACATAGCCGCGGGCATATACTACCTCTACGTTCCGGCGTTGTGCATGCCGGCGAATGCCTTCCAGGGGCGAAATCTCGTGTTGCACTTTCAGCGAGGAACTTCCGCCTCCGACTGTCATCATCTTGATGGCGTTTTCTCCGATGACGGCAATCTTTTTCACGGTGCCCAAGTCAATGGGCAAAGTTTGGTTTTTGTTCTGAAGGAGTACGATACCCTCTTCGCCGATGCGTTTGGCTGCGTCATAGTGGGATTCGGAGTTCATCGAACCATAGGGGCGGTGAGGATTCATCACGGTGCGGAACATCAGGCGAAGCACGCGGCGTACTTTGTCGTCCAATTCTTGGGTACCCACTTTTCCTTCGCGGATGCGTTGCAGATAGGGGTTGGCCAAGTAGTAGAGGTCATATGCGTTGCCCGTATGTCCGGACAATCCGTTCGTTCCCGTCCCGAATTCCAGGTCGAGTCCATGGGCGATGGCTTGGTCCGTATTGTGCGTGCCTCCCCAATCGGAGATGACTACTCCGTCAAATCCCCATTCACCTTTCAGAATGTCGTTTATCAGGTATTGGTTGTGGCACCCATGCTGTCCTTTATACAGGTTGTACGACCCCATGATAGCCCATGCGCCTCCTTTTTGGACGGCGGCCTTGAATGCCGGCAGGTAGATTTCATACAAGGCGCGGTCGTCCACGATGACATTGGTGTTGTGTCGGTTTATTTCGTGGTTGTTCAGCGCATAGTGCTTGACGCAGGCAGCCACTCCATTGCCTTGCACGCCTTTTATGTAAGGCACTACCATTTGGGCGGCCAAGTAAGGATCTTCGCCCATGTATTCGAAATTGCGTCCGTTGAGCGGCGTGCGGTAAATGTTGACGCCCGGTCCCAATATGACGTCTTTCTTGCGGTAGCGTGCTTCCTCGCCGATGCTTTTGCCGTAGAGTAGTGCCATGTCCGGATTCCACGTGGCGGCCAGACAAGTCAGGGCGGGGAAAGCCACGCACGAGTCGTTGGTCCAGCCAGCTTGATTCCATTCGTTCCACAACACTTCGGGACGGATGCCATGCGGTCCGTCGGTGGTCCAAAGTTCGGGGATGCCCAGCCGGGCCACGCCGGGCGAGGAAAATTTGGATTGTGCGTGGATGACATCCACTTTTTCTTCGAGTGTCATGCGGCTGAGCGCGTCTTCCACTCTTTCTTCAATACTTTTTGTTTCGTCTAAATAAACGGGTATGTCCTGGGCTTGTGCGAGGCAGGCCGCAGACAGGAATAATATTCCTCCAAAAATCGTCTTTTTCATCGGATATAAATTTAAATGGTATTTCTTCTTCATTGGTTCTTTTGCATATTCAGCGAGCGGATATAACTTTCCTGCGGGATGCAGTTCTCGAACTTGCAATTTTCGATGAATTGGTTCATCAGCTGCTTTATGGCTTCTTGGTCGGCGGGTCGTGCGTCGCGTATTTCCTTATAAGTTCCGCGCGAGGCTTCCGAGAAGGCCACAATCTGCTCCCAGCCTTTGGGACGGACGATACCCATAAAGGACGAACCGTCCACTTTTTTGTATGGCCAAAACGTATATCCGATATTGTTTTCTTCCATGGTGCGGCAGAAGGCGGCTTGCCATTCGTCTGTGTTATGGCCAATCTCACCCATATACATAGGCAGATTGACGCTATCGCGGAAGTTGATGATGGTTTGGATGGCGGCTTTTGTCGGTTCTCCTCCATAGCGATGGCAGGTGTACATCAGTTTGTCATCATACGTAGCATCATGGAAGGGCTTGAAGTTTCCATTCCATTGCGCACCGCCTATCAGGACAATATGATTTTGGTCTACTTCTCGGATGGCTTTTACCGCCCGCTTGTACAGAGGTTCCAGTTTAGTGTTCAGCTCGTCCATGTTGTCGAAATAGGGAGCGATAGGTTCGTTTATCAGTTCATAACCTAAGATGACCGGCTCATTCTTGTAATAGTTGGCAATCTTCTTCCAGATGTCGCAGAAGAGCTGTTGGCTCTCTTCGCTTTCCAGCAACCAAGGATAACCATAGCTGTCGTCAATATTGTCTCCTGTTTGTCCACCGGGTGCGTCGTGCATGTCAAGAATGAGGTAAAGGCCATTGTCTCGGCACCAGTTTACCACGCTGTCCACACGGGCAAATCCGTCTTGTGCGACAGTAAGCCCCATGTAATCCTCGTCCGTGAAAAGTTTGTAGTGGAAAGGCAGGCGAATGGTGTTGGCACCCGTAGATGCGATGAACTCAACATCCTGGCGTGTGATGTAGTTATCCTTGAATGCTTTCCAGAATTTGGCGGTGTAGTCCGGTCCTACCAATTGGCAGAACATCTCATTGATGAAACGTGCGGAGTTGGTTTTGCCAAATCCGAACATATAACCTTCTGGGTTCAACCAATTCCCCAGATTGGTTCCTTTGATGAAGAGTTTGCTCCCATCCGGACGGACAAGGTTCTGTCCGTCAATGCGGACAAAAGACTCCGGTGACATTTGTTTGGCGTCGTTGGTCGGTTGGTTTTGTTGGCATGCCATTATGACTCCGGCAAGTAGCCATGCACACAATACTTTTTTCATGATAATGTTTCTTTAAAATAAGTAACTAATTGCGCGCGCACGCGCGCTTCTATTTCAGATTTTAGAATTCAGATTTCTGATTTCAGAGTTCAGAGTTCTGATTTCAGATTTCTGATTTCTGATTTTAGAATTCAGAATTCAGATTTTTCAGATGTCTGCTTCTATTTCAGATTTTAGAATTCAGAATTCAGATTTTCAGATGTCTGCTTCTATTTCAGATTTTAGAATTCAGAAATCAGAAATCAGAACTCTGAAATCTGAATTCTGAATTCTGAACTCTGAAATCTGATATGTCTATTCAGATTTACTCTTTTACTTTGAAGTCGGCCGAAAGTCCTTCGTCGCTGTTGGTTCCTATCCACAAGGTGAAATCTCCCGGCTCTACCACTTTCTTCATGTCGATGTTCCAGAAGGCCAAGTCACGGATGGGGAGCTCGAAAGTCACGGTTTGCGTCTCGCCCGGTTGCAGGGTGATGCGTTGGAAGCCCTTCAGTTCTTTTACCGGACGGGTGACAGAACCTACCTTGTCGCGCACATAGAGTTGTACGACTTCCGTGCCGGCACGCTTCCCGGTATTGGTCAGTTTCATGCTGGCGGTCAGTTTCTCGTTGGGGTTTAATTCCGTAGCGGATAGTTTCAAGTCATCGTAAGCGAACGTAGTGTATGACAATCCGTAACCGAAGGGGAAGAGCGGACCGAATCCGGCATCCAGGTAGTACGAGCTACAACCCAATGAACTTTGTCCGGCTTCCAATTCTATTTCGTCTATCAGTGTCTCTTTGCCGCTGGGAGCACGACCCGTGTGGTGATGCGCATAGTAGATGGGGCATTGGCCCGTCATGCGGGGAAAAGTCACCGGTGTCTTGCCGCTGGGCACAACTTTGCCGAACAAGATGTTTGCCAAAGCCGGTCCGCCCATGGTGCCCGGATGGAAGGCATAAAGCACGGCGTCAGACTCTTCTACTTGCCGGGCAATAGTCAGCGGGCGGCCTGCCATGAAGACCGTGACCAACGGGCGGCCCGTTGCGGCCAGTGCGGAGAGCAGTTCCGGTTGTGCGCCTTTCAGGTTCAGGTCGGCCAATGAATGTGCCTCGCCCGACAAGATGGCCTCCTCACCCACGAAAGCTATCACGACATCGGCGTTGCGGGCGGCAGTTACGGCACGGGCAATGCCGTCAGTACGTTTGTCACGGCTATAAGCCACTCCCGGTTCATATAAAATGCGCACCTTGTCGCCATATTGTTCACGCAAAGCCTTCAAAGGCGTCTGCGTATGAGCCTTCTCGCCATCGAAGCACCAAGTGCCCAGTTGGTCGTGCGGCGCGTCGGCCATCGGACCGACAACGGCTATCGTGCGTATTTTGTCGGTCAACGGCAAGATGTCCTGATGGTTCTTCAGCAAAATGACGGATTGCTCTGCGGCTTCCTGAGCCTTGGCCAAATGTTCCGGTGCGTATTTCACACTCGCATCGGCCCGCGTATAAGGATTGTCGAACAAGCCCAAGCGAAACTTGAGACGCAGGATATTGCGCACGGCTTCGTCAATGGCCGTTTCCGACACCTTTCCTTCTTTGACTAAGGCTTCCAGATTCTCCATAAAAGTGCCGCTGACCATCTCCATGTCCACCCCGGCATTCACCGCTTTTTCAGCCGCCTCCTTGCGGTCGGCGCAGAAGCCGTGGGGAACCATTTCGCCGGCGGATGCCCAGTCTGTCACCACCATGCCATCGTACCCCCATTCATGGCGCAACACATCTTTCAATAGGAAGCGGTTGCCCGTGGAAGGCACTCCATCGTTGTCATTGAAAGAAGTCATGAAGGTAGCACACCCCGCCCGGGCCACGGCTTCGAAAGGAGGCAAGTAGACATTGCGCAATTGGCGTTCGGGAATGAAAGTCGAATTATAGTCCTTGCCGGCCTCGGAAGCGCCATAGCCTGCAAAATGCTTGGCGCAAGCCGCAAGGGAGGTCGGGTCATTCAAAGAGTCGCCTTGGAAACCTTTCACCATGGCCACGCCCATCACGGCATTGAGGCAAGGGTCTTCGCCGCAACTTTCCGCCATGCGTCCCCAACGGGCGTCGCGCGACACGTCAATCATCGGGGCGAATGTCCAACGGATGCCGTCGGCCGAGGCTTCGATGGCTGCCACGCGTGCGCCATCCTCCACCATTTGCGGGTTGAAGGTCGCCGCCTGTCCCAAGGGGATGGGGAAGATGGTTTTATAACCGTGAATGACATCGCGCGACATCAGCACCGGGATGCCCAACCGAGATTCCTTTACGGCAGCTTCCTGCACCTTGTTGACCACGTCGGCATCAATTACATTCAAGAAAGAGCCCACCTTTCCCTCTTTCACCATGGCAATCATTTCTTCCTGGTTGCCGTTAGAGTTTACTTGGTTCATCTGGCCTATTTTTTCTTGCAAAGTCATTTGCCCCAGCAAGGCTTCCACTTTCGTCTCAATGGCGTCCTTCCCGTTCGTGCCGGACGAACAAGCCGCCAACGACAGAGCCAATAGGCAGGCCGAAAATACACGTACATGTTTCATGGGATTCAGTTACTTTTTTCTAAATTTCTTCGTAGGCAAAGATACAACCTAATTCATGTCTATTATTGTATAGGTAAACGCGAAAAGTAAGTTCTTTCAATTGCAATGTGCAGATTGTCAACGTCCTGCAACTGCATGTCGGTAAGAACAATCCGCCGGAAAGGGAGAAAGTACGTGAGGATGATGATTACCCCTTATCCCTGCATCTTTCCCAATTGCTTCACCCGGTTGGCGAACTCCTCCTTGGGAATGATGGCGCGACCACGCATTTTCAAGCGATTATTATAAACCGTCTGGGGCGAGCAATGCAAGAACTCCGCTATCTTTACGCTATCGTTGATGCCCAAGCGAACCAAGGCGTATATGCGAAGGTCGGTGTTGAGCAATTCGCCTTCTTTCAATGTGACACGCTCTTCGGGGCGAAGCAGGCCGTTGAAGTCGTTTACGAAATTGGGATAGACATGCAGGAAGAGGACGTCGAAGTTGTGGTAAAACTCTTTCATCTCTTCTTTTACCACGGAAGTCTCGGTGAGGCGACGAAGCTCGTCGGCCTGGTTGGCTTTCAGCTTGCGGTTGGCCAGCTTGCGGAAGTCGTCCAGTTTGCCGATGTAGGCCGAACAGAGGGCAAAGACGTGGCCGATGTATTCTTCCTTGACGTAATTGGATTCACGCAGTTGGTCGTTCGCGTCATGCAACTCTTCGTTAAGCTTTTGCAAGGCGTCATTGGCTTCCTTCAGCAGGCGATGGGCTTCCGAAAGCCGGGCCACCTGCTCGCCCAGTTGGCTGTTGGCTGCGTTCAGCTCACGTTTCGAACGGTCGAGGCGTTTCACTTGACGATGGATGTAGAAGAAGGCCGCCAGCAAGACGGCCGAGAGGATGCTGACCGACACGAGCGACTTGCAGAGGCGTGCCTGCTGGATGCGGTTGCGCTCCTGATAAGCCTTGTGGATTTCGTCGAGCACGTTGAGGATGCCCGACACGCGGATGCGGTTGTGGAAAGCACGTCCCGTCTGCAGGCAATAGTTGGCGTATGTATAGGCCCGGTCGATGTCGCCCATGTCAAACAACACCTTGGAGAACTCTTCCAAGGAAGCAATGTCCCGGTTGCAGATATATACGTCCGCTTGTGCCGACCTGATGATGTATTTCTGGTAATTCTCCATGTCCCCCTTTTCCCGATACATCCGTGCCAAGATGTAGGCGTTCATCGCGTCGCGGTTTTCGTCCAAGCCAGAAGCGTCTACCTCCTTCTTCAATTCTTTCATCAATTCCCCGGTTTGGCCGGTTCCGCACAAGCGGTTGCCTTGATGCCACAGATAATCCGGATGCTCGGGCCATATGACGGCACACACGGAGTCCTTGTACAGAGTCTCCAACGCATGGTATTTGGCCCGATTGGACGCGCCTTCACCCATGTATTGTCCGAAGTGCGAATAGAGGTACACCATTTGCCCATAGTATTCCACGCTTAGTTCCTTCGACATGGTTTGCCCGCCCAGGCCACGCACCTCGTCGGAGGCTTCCTTCAGCAGGCCGGTGGCCGCCAACACATGCGATTTCTTTATCTTATAGGATATCTTGCGCTCTCCCCATCCCATGCTGTCCGCAAGGACGATGTTGCGGTTGATGTACCGGAAGGCCGAATCAGCGTCATAGATGGAGAATTCCTTGTGGAAAAGTTCGTTCAGCATGAACTCCTGTTCGGCTGTCATGTGCCTTTTCCGTTGCTGGCGCAGGCGGTCGATGCGTTGTTCTTTCATGGCTTCCAAGGACGGTTTTTGGGCGATGAGCGAATCCAGCCGAAACAGTTCGCGCCCCACCGCATCGCCATGAGGCTTGGCCGCGAGCGGCAGGACGCTGGCCAAGGACATCACGAAGAGTAATATGTTTTTCATAAAACGCATGTGTGTTTGAATATTTGTGTGCAAATGTACGGCTTTCCGTTAAAAATCCAATAGGTAGAAGGAAAATGATGGTGAAGGCCGGGGTTACTTTTTAATATGAAAGGCATCTTGTAAGCCATTTGTAATTAGCCGATTATGCTTTTAAGAAGTTTACCGTCCGTCTTACTTTTGATTTCAATGCATAATAAATGATTATTTTTGTGAGGAGAAAAACATCAATCAAAGACAATATGGGAAAAATTAGTGTTGCAAGTTTGTCCGCAAGAAAATGGGCGCTTGCTTTGATGGGACTTTTGTTTTCTTTCTCCGCCTTGGCGGGGCGTGATGTCCGTACGCTGAACGATGGTTGGAAATTTTATAAAGGCGAGTGTGCCGAAGCCATTGCAACGGATTTTGACGATAACGGATGGGAGACCGTTCATTTGCCCCACACTTGGAATGCGGATGCCTATGTGGTGAAAAACTATTATCAAGGCATCGGATGGTATCGGCGCAAGGTAAGCGTCCCTTCCGGATGGACAGGCAAGCAAATTTTCCTCAAGATGGAAGGAGCCAGCAAGGCGGCGGAGATTTATTTGAATGGAAAACAAGTAGGGGAGCACGCAGGTGGTTATACGGCTTGCGTGTTCGACCTTACGCCTTATCTTTCTTCCCAAACCGAGAACCTGTTGGCCATACGGGTGGACAACTCCCGTCAGGACATTCCGCCCATATCGGGTGACTTCACTTTCTTCGGAGGCATTTACCGGGACGTATGGCTCATTGCCACGGAAGTCCAACATATTAACCTGAATGACATGGGCGCGGAAGGCGTGCGCATCACTACGCCCCGTGTGTCGGAAGAAGAAGGGACGATAAACATCCGAACCGAGGTGAAGAATGATGCGGACAAGGCTTCCTCGCTCCGTTTGTCCACCTCGATTTATGCACCGGATGGTTCGCTGCTTCAGACGCTTGATCAATCTTTCAAAGTGAAAGCCGGAGAAACGTTCGTCATCAACCAAGAAAGCAAGAGCATCAAGCGTCCTTGTCTTTGGACACCGGAGACGCCTCACCTTTATCAAGTCATCGTGGAGTTGAAGGATTCGCGAAACAATGAGGTCATCGATGTTTCGAGGAGTCAAACCGCTTTCCGTTGGTATCATTTCGACGGGCAGAAAGGTTTCTTCCTCAATGGCAAGCCTTATAAGTTGCGGGGCGTTTGCCGTCATCAAGACCAGAAACCCATCGGCCCGGCCTTGAGTGACGAGATGCATCGGCGCGACTTCCGTTTGATGAAAGAGATGGGCGCCAACTTCATCCGCATCTCCCATTATCCACAGGATGAAGCCTTGCTGGAGTTGTGCGACAAGGAAGGTATGTTGGCTTGGGAGGAAATCCCGGTGATAGATATTGTGCGCGATACGCCGGGTTATGGAGACACTTGCGAGCGCAACTTGCGTGAAATGATTCGCCAACACTACAACCACCCGTCCATTATCTTATGGGGATATATGAATGAAATCCTGCTGGTGACCCAGCGTACGTATAAGACTGAGGCGGAAATGAAACCGGCCTTGGAGCGCACCTTGGCGTTGGCCAACCGCTTGGAGCGTGCCTTGAAAGAGGAAGACCCGACACGCCTGAGTACGATGGCATTCCATGGGAGCAACGTTTACAACGAAGTCGGATTGAGCCAAATCACCGATGTGGTAGGCTGGAACCTCTACAATGGCTGGTATGGAGGTGACGTAAAAGGCTTCGACCGTTTCTTGGAAGAACAACAAACGAAATATCCAGATCATCCACTCATCGTAAGCGAATATGGAGCCGGCTCGGACAAACGCTTGCACTCGTTGTCTCCACGCGCCTTCGACTTCAGCAGTGAATATCAGCAATTCTATTTGGAACATTACCTGCCCGTATTGGAGCAGACTCCCTACGTTTGCGGAGGAACACATTGGAACTTCATCGATTTCTCTTCCGCCCTGCGTGACGAGTCCATGCCCCGCATCAACAACAAGGGCTTGGTGCGTGCCGACCGTACGCCCAAGGACGTGTATTATTACTATCAGGCCATGTGGCGTGAAGACATACCGGTGCTCCACATCGCTACCCGCGACTGGAGCAAGCGTTGCGGCATCCAACAAGGGGATGACCCCGTTTGCCTTCCGGTAAAAGTCTATACGAACCTGTCCGAAGTGGAATTGTTTGTCGACGGACAATCGCTGGGCAAACAACGAGTAGAAAACCGAAAAGCCGTGTTCAACGTGCCTTTCATGGGCAAGACACCTTACCTTTCCGCTTGCGGGGAACATCAAGGCCGGAAAGTTTGGGATGGGACAAGAGTCTCGTTTCAAGCCATTCCTGCCCGGTTGAACGATGACAATCTCCGCTCGCTGGAGTTGGCCATCAATGTGGGAAGCAATTGTTTCTTCACTTCCGACGAGAGCGGCTTGACTTGGGTGCCCGACCAACCCTACACCGCAGGCAGTTGGGGGTATGTGGGGGGCAAAGAGCAAAGCACCCAGACGCAAATCCACCTTACCGCCGACGGGCCGCTCTATCAGACCTTGCGCGAAGGCTTGGAGGAATATCGCTTTGACGTGCCCCGGGGAGTTTATGAAGTAGAAGTGCTCCTTGCCGACATATTCCGTAAGACGGAGGCTGTGGCCTACCAATTGGGACGGGATGGGAAAGCGCAAGCGGGGCGCAATCACTTCAAACTCTTGTGCAACGGCGTTTTGTTGGAGGATTTGGCTCCCGGAGAGACAAATGGCTATTTCCAAGCCATCCGGAAAAAGTATGTTGTGCGCAATGGCACAGACCATCTTTCATTGAGTTTCCAATCAGTGTCCGGCAAATGTTTCTTGAACGCAATCAAGCTCAGGCGCATTCAATAAGTGATTAAGGAGTTAAGTGGAGTTAGAAGGAGTTAGGGCTTCGCCCGGAGTTATAGGCCGATAGAAAAGGTATTGGCCTCTAACTCCCCTTTAACTCCCTGCAATAACTCCCTTTAACTCCCCCAAGATAATTCTGTACACTTACTTAACCCGAATTAAATCAAAGAACAAAACAATGAAAAAGACCCTCATTTCTTTACGATCCGTTTCTACAAGAATCTTTCTACTCGCCTTTCTATGCTGGATGGGTACGTTGCTACAGCCCATTGCCGCACAGACCAACGTGTTGGTGCTCACCGAACGGGGCGGGCAACACGAAGGTTTCGTCAGCGCGGCACTCGACTGGTTGGAGGACTTCGGCAAAGAGCATGACTTCCGTTTCGTGGAACTGAACCAAACGGAGAAGATAGACAGTGCTTATCTGGCGCGATTCCGGGTATTCTTGCAATTGGATTACCCGCCTTACAACTGGACGGACACGGCCAAAAAGGCTTTTGAAAAAGCCATCTTCAATGGCACCATCGGTTGGGTGGGCTTCCATCACGCCACGTTGTTGGGCGACTTCGACGGTTTCCCCTTGTGGCGGTGGTTCTCGGACTACATGGGAGGCATACGTTTCCAAAACTACGTTGCCGAGACCGCTTCGGGACGCTTGGAGGTGGAGCAACCCCGTCATCCGGTCATGCGTGGAGTGAGCCGTTCCTTTGTTTTGCCGCATGAGGAGTGGTACACCTTCGACCGCAACCCGCGTGGCCGTGTCAAGGTATTGGCGCGTGTGGACGAGTCCAGCTACCAACCGGCTTCGGACGTCAGGATGGGCGACCATCCCGCCGTGTGGACCAATGAGCGGATGAAGGCGCGCAACGTCTACTTCCTGATGGGGCATCACGCCGACCTGCTGAAGAGCAAAGACTTCACCACGATGTTGGGAAACGCCCTCTTGTGGGCGTCCGGTCCGGGCAAATGGTTCCCCCGTTTCCGTATGTTGGTGCATTATAATAAAGAGGTGGAAAAAGCTCACCGGGACTTTGCGCTCGATGCCATCCGTTTCCTGCAAGACATGACCATTGGCGACGGAATGGTGGTGGACACAACGAGCAACATGGCCGACTTCAACGAAGAACGCTTGCGCACGTATCATTTGGTGGTTTCGCTCAACGACCAGCCGGGACATACCGAAGCGCAGCGCCGTGCCTTCCAAGCCTATATGGAACATGGGGGAGCGTGGATGGGGTTTCATGCCGCCGGTTACAACGATGCCAATACGGGTTGGCCGTGGTATGTGGATTTCTTGGGAGGCGCCGTCTTCCACCGGAACAACTGGCCGCCCCTGCCCGCCAAGCTGACCATAGACGATCCAGCGCATCCGGTGACCAAAGGCATGCCTTTGGCTTTCATCTCGCCCGAGAACGAGTGGTATCAATGGTCGCCCAGCCCGCGTCTCCGCAAGAACGTCAAGGTACTGGTCTCCCTTTCGCCGGAGAACTATCCGTTGGGATTTAAGGATACGGTGACGGAAGGTGATTTTCCTGTTGCATGGACCAACACGGATTATAATATGCTCTATCTCAATATGGGACACGGACACCTCATCTTTACGGATGCCACGCAGAATTATTTGTTCTACAACGCCATCCGTTGGCTGATGCGGAAACAATTTCATTAACACTTCTAATAAAACCAATAATCTTATGTTTAAGAATCTTTATAGTACATTGACGATGGCCATGGCAATCCTTTGGACATCGTGTGGCAATAAGACGGTTGTAGAACAAGCTGACCCTTTGGCTACCAAGATTGTAGTGGCTTATGTGACTTCGTGGGCAGATGTCATGCCAAATCCGTCATATATGACTCATATCAATTATGCATTCGGCCATGTAAACGACACGTTCAATGGAGTACGTGTTGACAATGAAGAACGTCTGCGTGCCATCGTGGCGTTGAAGAAGCAGAAACCTTCATTGCAAGTGATGCTATCCGTGGGAGGCTGGGGCAGCGGACGGTTCAGTGAGATGGCGGACAATGAGGCCAACCGTTTGGCCTTTGCCGCAGATTGCGCCCGGGTGGTAGAAGAATTCGGTTTGGACGGTATTGACATTGATTGGGAATATCCTACGCAAAACAGTGCCGGCATATCTGCTTCACCGCGTGACACGGAAAACTTCACTAAATTGATGCGCGACCTCCGACAAGCACTCGGCCCGGACAAGGCGCTCACATTGGCCACCATATGTTCGGCACAATACATGGACTTCAAGGCTTTCCTTCCCTACGTTGACTTTGTGAACGTCATGGCTTACGACATGGGTGGCCGGGACGGACATCATGCTTCGCTTTATCCATCGGAGCACAGTGGTTCGATGACTTCGCACGAGGCTGTACAGGCTCACATGCGTGCTGGCGTGCCGCCATCGAAACTTGTGATGGGCATGCCGTTCTATGGCAAAGGCAAAGAGGGCTTCCAGGCATACGCCGACTCGGTGGCGAAAGGTTTGACACCGCAACGTTATGTGGAGCTTTGGGACAGCACCGGCCGCTTTCCTTACTTGCTGGACGAGACCGGGCAATTTGTGTATGCCTACGAAAATCCCCGTTCCATTTCCGCCAAGTGCCGGTATATCTTAGACAATGACTTGCTGGGAGGTATGTATTGGGACTATGAAGATGGTACGGGTCCCGACAGTTTGTGCAGAGTGGTAGCTGATGCTATTTTGGGTAAACCGCATAAGAAAAAAGCCCAGTAAGTTGCGTTGGCAAAGCAAGCGGTAAATGGGAATTTAGCGGGGACGGTGAAACCGTCCAACTATAAATAACCGTCTGGTGGAGCGAAGCGACACCTGCGGCTGTACGAACTACCGGACAAATCGACCTCGAAGGGGTCGAACATTATATTGGCTGGGTGTTGTTGAACCTCTCCGAGGTTCTGTTGTAGTGACAGCCCTATACCGAAGGTGTCGCTTCGCTCCACCATCGGTTACGCATAGTTGAACCTCTCCGAGGTTCTGAAATTAATCATTCATCATTAATCATTAATCATTAACCATTCATCATTAATCATTAACCATTAATCATTAACCATTAATCATTGCCCTCAATCCCGCGAGAAGTTCTGCAGGAACTCCGTCAGGTTCTCCCCTTCTTTCAGGTTCAGTTTCTTTCGCAGCCGGTACCGGCTTATTTCCACCCCGCGCAACGAGATGTTCAGCAAGGGGGCGATTTCCTTGGATAGCAGGTTCATCTTGATGTAGGCGCATAGTTGCTTTTCTTTCGAGGTCAGCCCCGGATAAGCGGTTTCCAACTGCCGGAAGAAATTGTGGTGTACCGAGTCGAACGAGTTTTGGAAAGCTTTCAAGTCATCGTCATGCTCCAAATTCGTGTCGATTTGGCCCAACAGGCGGAACACTTTCCGGCGTAGTGCAATGATGTCCATTTTCTCGTCTTTAATGGAGTGAGAGATGCCAACCACTTCCTTCCGTATGTTAATCAGCATCTCGTTCTTCCGCACAATGTTCAAAGTGGTCTGAATCAGTTCCTCGTTACGGTGGTTCAACTCGGTACGCAGGTTTTCTTCACGCAACGAGTCTATCTCCCGGTCTTTCATCTCGCTTTTCTCTTGGAACAGTTGTTGTTGCGAATACAGTTCCTGCTCTTTGCTCAACAGCAGTCTTTTGCGCCACAGCCACGAACGGTATACGACGAAAGCCAACGTCAGGCAGATGGCAAGCGCGTAACTCAGGCGGAACCACCAGGAGCGGTACCAAGGCGGGAGTATCTCGAACGGCAAAGAAGTTTCCACAAACTTCCCGTTGCCGGTGAAGGCGCGGACGCGGAACGTATAGTGCCCTTCGGGTAACGAAACATATTGTTTCCGGGTCGCATCCTCCGGTCGTGTCCACGCTTCCTGGGAAGCAGCCCCCATCAGGCAAGTGGAATACAACTGTTCGCAGTCATAATTGGGCGCACAGTAATGGATGGAAAGCGTATTGTACGCGTAGGGTATTCGCAACGGGCGTTCGTGCATCGGCAAATAACTGCTGCCGTACACCAAACTGTCGCTTGGACCGGAAGCGTAAACACTACGTACTTGCAACGTCAGAGGCTGCGTGTTATGCGCCTCATGATGGTTGGTGTGCACCAGGGCGAAACCGTCTTCCAATCCCACCAACGCTTTCCCCTCCTCGGGCTCATAGACGTCTATATGCTCAAAGTCCTCTATAAAGGTGTTTGCCAGATAAGATTCACCTTCCCGCAACAGGTACTCGTCTTGCAAGGCATTGTAATACAACACCTTCAACACCCCGTTTGTGACATACCAGATGTTGCGCAGCCCGTCTTGGCGGAGATACGTGTAGGCAGTGGTTCCGTCTGCCGCTTTTTCCAGCAAGGCGTCTCTCACTAACATATCATTCTTAGCGTCATAGCGGAACAGCCCTTGGTGAGAGGCGATGGTAATCTTGCCATCCACCACCGTGATGCACACGTTGTTTCCTTTGGGCAAGGCGGGAGAGTTATAGCATTTCTCATGCAATATAGAATCTCCCTGCGCGGAAAGCGTCAATCGGTAAATTCCGTCTTCCTTGTTGGCCACCCATAAAGCCCCTGTGCCCGGCTCTACGCAAAAAGACTTGGCGGAATAGGGCGTTCCTTTCACTTGACCGGCTACCTTCCATCGACCCGCCGTTTTCTCCAACAGGTAGAAACCTATATAAGTGGCGGCTATCAATCGGTCGCAGCCTTTTATCTCCGCTACGTGCCAAATGCCCGGAAGCCCTTGGATGACATTCATCTGCCCGTCCGGACTTATCACGCCGAGCGCCCTGCTGCCCGTGCAAAACAAATCTCCCCGGTGTATGCTGAGCGAGTAGACCTGGCCCGCCGTCCACGGCGTTTGTTTTATCAGCGGAGTGTCGTCCAATGGAGGTGGCCAATTGCTGACAAACAATCCTTGGTTAGTTCCCAGGTAAAGTTTGCCTTGATAAAAGCACGAAGCGTAACCGCTTCCGATGGAAGTACAGCGGAAGGGGATAGACGAACGAAAAAGCACACAGTCGATACCGCTGTTCAGTCCCGCCCAAAGATTTTTGTCGCGGTCGAAGCGCAAGGACAACACGCCTTTGTTTTGTAATCCGTTGTGCGTGGAGACGTGTTCCACCGTGTTTTGCGAGAGGTCCAGCAGGAACACCCCATCCTGCACGCTTCCCAAAGCGAGCAGATGGTCCGACAGGGCCGAACAGGAGAGCTGTACGTTATGCAACAGTCGGTTGTCGGACACAGGCAAAGGCGTCCACGTCCCTTCTTCGTAAAGGAACAGGCCGTTTTGCGCCGTTACTACCAACAAGGTGTTTTCACCGTAAGGAAACATGCCGACCACCCGTCTTTCCAAAGTTCCCCCTACAAAGTCCGATGTGTTGGGCAACAGCGCCAACTTGTCGCCCTCTTGCCTGAACAATCCGCCACTTGCACCATAAAACCGACCGTCAATCAGAGTAGAGTAAACCAAACCTTTGTTGTCGAATATCCGGGTAACCCCGTTCTCATAACAATAGACGGCATTGTCTTCCCGGAAGAACACCTTTCCATCGCAAACGTGCACTCCCCACACGTTTTTCACCTTGTTGAGGCTGTCGGATAAGGATGTGTATTGCAACCGTCCCCATTCATCCGGCTCGAAGTAACCGAACTCTTTCAGCCCGCCGGCGTAGATACGCCCGTCCTCACCGGCGGCAATCGCCTTCGGTTTTACTCCGTTCATGGAATATACCGACCAATGGCTCCCGTCGAATTCCAGCAGTCCTTTGTTGTTGGCAAAGTACATCCATCCGTTCCTTTGCTGCATGATGTCCCAGTTCTGCGAAGCCGCCCTGTAAGTCTGGCGGGTATAGTTCGTCACACTACGTTCCCAGTCGGCTTGGACGGGAACGGGCAGGAATACGGCGAGCGTATAGAGTATGATGACAAATAGAGTATGCTTCATGGAGTCGTCAGTCTTCTTAAAATATTTCAAAGATAATGTTTTTATTGGAAATGCGTGGCAAAACTCTCATGAAATCTTCTATTTCTTTCGGAGAATGCATAGTTAAATGGGAATTTAGACAGGATGCCGCCTTCAAACAGGGTAACGGCAAAATCCCTAAAAAAAACGACAAAGATAATGCAAATCGAATATAAAACAATCAATTTGCATTATCTTTGCGACGTGAAAACAAAGAAAACATGAGTAAGCAAGAAGTTATCTTATGCCAAGGCTTGGAGAAAAGCCTGACGCAAGCTATAGACAAGTACCCGCACGACAAGTTGTTCATCCTGACCGACGAGCATACGTGCCGTTTGTGCCTGCCTAAACTGGAAGATGTACTCGCCCTGCAAAAGGCCGAAAAAATCTGCATCGGCGCCGAGGATGTGCATAAAAACATAGAAACCTTAGCGCAAGTATGGCAAGCACTGAGTGAACGGGGAGCCACGCGTCACTCACTTATGGTCAATTTGGGCGGAGGCATGGTGACCGACTTAGGCGGATTTGCCGCAGCTACGTTCAAACGAGGCATTACCTATATAAATATCCCTACCACCCTGTTGGCCATGGTAGACGCATCGGTAGGTGGAAAGACGGGTATTAACTTCAACGGACTGAAAAACGAAATCGGAGCCTTCGCCCCCGCCGCTTGCGTGCTGATAGAAACAGGTTTCCTTCACACGCTGGATGCCCACAACTTCTTCTCCGGCTATGCCGAGATGTTGAAGCACGGTCTTATCAGCACATCCGGACACTTGGATGAGTTATTGGCTTTCGACACTGAACGTCCGGATTACGAATACCTGAAGCAACTGGTAGGCCAGTCCGTGCAAATAAAAGAAAACATCGTAGAGCAAGACCCCAAGGAGCAAAGCATCCGCAAAGCGCTTAACTTGGGGCATACCGTAGGGCATGCCTTCGAGAGCCTGGCGTTGGCAGAACATCGCCCCGTACTCCACGGGTATGCCGTAGCTTGGGGATTAGTGTGCGAACTTTACCTCTCGCACATCCAAGCCGGCTTCCCTAAGGAGCGCTTGCACCAAGTCAACCAATTTGTCCGCGAGCACTATGGCAGCTTCGGCTTCGATTGCCAACGCTATGAACATCTTTACGAGCTGATGAAGCACGATAAGAAGAACACAGCCGGCATCATCAACTTCACTTTGTTGAAGGACGTGGGCGACATCAGCCTCAACCAAACGGCCGATAAAGCAACGATATTCGAGATGTTCGACTTCTATCGCGAGTGCATGGGAGCCTAAAATGCAATAAAGCCACGATTCTTTGCGAAAAAGTGAATGATTAATTTGCAGATTCAAAATAAAGCTGTACCTTTGCATCCGCAATTCGGGGTGTAGCTCAGCCCGGTTAGAGTACGCGTCTGGGGGGCGTGTGGTCGCTGGTTCGAATCCAGTCACCCCGACTGGTGAAAATGAAGGAGTTAAGCGGTTGCTTAGCTCCTTTTTCTTTTAT
>CASGED010000032.1 GCA_949300425.1 uncultured Bacteroides sp. | reverse complement strand
ATCTGTCACCCTGAGCGTAGTCGAAGGGTCTCATGTAAGACCTCCTCATGCACTACGTGAGATGTCTCGACAAGCTCGACATGACAGATACCTTAAAATCCGTGTAAATCCGTACTATCTGTGTTATCTGTGGTTCCCCCGATAAATTATCATTTATAATATGGAAACAGAAAAGATGAAAGCCCAAGCCGGGCTGTTGTATGACGCCAACTATGACGCAGAACTGCTGGCGGAGCGTACTGCTTGTGCCGATCGCCTGTATGAATTAAACCTGTTGCGCCCCTCGCAGGAAGAGGAGCGGAAAGCCTTGTTACGGAAACTTTTAGGCAAGACGAAAGAGAACTTCTGCATCGTGTCGCCTTTTCATTGTGACTATGGCTATAATATAGAAGTAGGAGAGAATTTCTTTATGAACGCAGGGTGTGTCATATTAGACGGAGCACGGGTGACGTTTGGCGACAATGTGTTCATTGCGCCTCATTGCGGTTTCTACACCGCCGGGCATCCCTTGGATATAGAGCAACGCAACCAAGGGCTGGAGTATGCCTACCCCATTACGGTAGGCGACAACGTATGGATAGGCGCCCATGTCTGCGTATTGCCCGGAGTAATCATCGGTGAAGGAAGCGTGATTGGGGCCGGTAGTGTCGTGACTAAGGATATACCTCCTCATGTGCTGGCCGTCGGCAATCCGTGCCGTGTCATCCGGGAGATTACGGAGGAGGACAAAAAGAAGTATTGGAAGTGAGCCTCTGTCCGTTTCCGAACAGGCGGATTGTCCGAAAATGAACACTTACCCCCGTCAGAAGTATCTCTGGCACATTGGCACGTTCTTTGCCCGTAGCTTGGTATAAAACCAAGAATATACGGAAATGATAAAGAGAAAGATGCTACTTGCTTGTTGCCTGGCCGTGCAAATGGGAGTGTTTGCTCAGACAGATACATTGTCTCATAATCGGGACATCACTTTGCCCGAGGCTATTGCTTTGGCTCGTATTCAATCGGTGGATGCAGCCGTGGCCTTGAATGAACTGAAAACGGCTTATTGGGAGTATCGCACGTTTCGTGCCGATTTGTTGCCTGAAGTGAATTTGACGGGGACATTGCCCAGCTATAATAAATCTTATAGTTCATATCAGAATTCCGATGGTTCGTACACCTTTGTGCGCAACAATACTTTGGGGCTTTCGGGTGAGTTGTCCATCGACCAGAACATTTGGTTTACGGGGGGTAAGTTGTCGTTGACCTCATCGCTGGACTTTGTGCGCCAGTTGGGTAGGGGAGGGATGCGCCACTTTATGTCCGTACCTATCGGATTGGAGTTGACGCAACCCATCTTCGGTGTGAACAATCTGAAATGGAACCGGCGTATTGAGCCGGTGCGCTACGCCGAAGCCAAGGCCGCGTTTATCACCGCCACCGAGGAAGTCACTATGACTACCATCACTTATTTCTTCAATCTTTTATTGTCCAAAGAGAATCTTGCCACGGCACGCCAAAACAAGGAGAATGCCGACCGCTTGTACGAGGTGGCCAAGGCGAAGCGCAAGATGGGACAAATATCGGAGAATGACCTCTTACAACTGAAACTGAACGCTTTGCAGGGCGAGGCGGATGTGACGGAAGCGGAGAGCAACCTGAATGCCAACATGTTTCAGTTGCGCTCGTTCTTAGGCGTTTCCGAGCAGGAAAACTTGAATCCCGTCTTGCCAGAGTCCGTGCCCAATATCCGGATGAACTATCAGACGGTGCTCGGCAAGGCATTGGGACGTAACTCGTTTGCACAGAACATCCGTCGGAGGCAGTTGGAGGCCGATTATCAGGTAGCTACCGCGAAAGGCAACTTGCGGAGCATCAACCTCTTTGCCAGCGTGGGATATACGGGACAGGACAGCCATCTTAAATCGTCCTACAAGAATCTGCTGGATAATCAGATTGTAGAGATTGGGGTAACGATTCCTATCCTGGACTGGGGGAAACGTCGCGGGCAGGTAAAAGTGGCGCAGAGCAACCGGGAAGTGGTGCGTTCCCAAATCCGCCAGGAACAGATGAATTTCAACCAAAATATTTTCCTTCTGGTAGAAAACTTCAACAACCAAGCCCAACAATTAGACATAGCTGAGGAGGCCGACCGTATCGCCGAAAAACGTTACCGTACCAGTGTGGAGACCTTTATGATAGGTAAAATTAGTACGCTCGACCTGAACGACGCCCAAAACTCCAAGGACGAAGCCCGCCAGAAACACATCTCCGAACTGTATTATTATTGGTATTATTTCTATCAGTTGCGCAGCCTCACTTTGTGGGATTTTGTGAACGATACGGAACTGGAGGTCGACTTTGAAGCGGTGGTGAAGGGTTGAAAGGCATTGTTTTATATTAACATAATGCAAGCGAGCTGCATTGGCAAAGTAAACTGTAAATGGGAATTTAAACCACTGATGAACACGGATTAAACGAGATGATCACAGATGTATCTGTCACCCTGAGCGTAGTCGAAGGGTCTCATGTAAGACCTCCTCATGCACTACGTGAGATGTCTCGACAAGCTCGACATGACAGATACCTTAAAATCTGTGTAAATCCGTACTATCTGTGTTATCTGTGGTTCCCCCGATAAATTATCATTTAACGTCCCGCCCTTTATCATTTATGTGTCGCCTCGTCCCTTTAAATGGGAGCGACCTTCTGATTAAACGTAATTTGAACGCTTGAAAACAGGCCGTATCTGTATTGGCAAGACAGCATGTTTCCCCCTGTGTAGCCCCCTCCCTCGATAACGGAGAAGCGGCAATATTATCTGATTTACAGTATTATATGTAGATGTAATAGTTAAAATAATAAAAAAGACAGGTCGCCTAAGGTTACGTTCGATTCCTTTTTTCCCTAATTTTGCAGCCGAAAAACAAGAATATAGCAAACATAAGATGAAAGTACACATTGTGCATTACAAGAATAAAATTCACGATTTCCACGCATGGGGTGCAGCGGCTTTGATTTAGCCGTTGGCATCTTTCCTATTACTATATTCATTCGACAACTATAAAATAATCAGTTAATTTATGAGCAAAAAGAAAAGGCTCATAGGGCTGTTGTACATCGCAGTCCTATGCAGCCAGGGGTTGTGTGCCCAAACTCGACAAATGGGCATAGAGGAACTGTTCCGTCTTGCCGACGAACAGAGCAAAAGTATTCAAATGAACCGGACGGGGGCGGAAGCCGCCGAGGAAGCCCTTAAAGCGGCTAAGGCACAAAGGCTTCCGGATGTGAATGTATCCCTTTCCGCCAGCTATTGGGGCAACGGCAAGCTGTGGGACAGGGACTTTGGCAATGCCATGACGGTGGATATGCCACATTTCGGCAACAACTTCGCATTGGAAGCGCAGCAGGTCATTTATGCAGGCGGTGCAATAAGCAGCGGCATCAAGCAGGCGGAAATAGGAAAGGCGTTGGCGGAACTCGACTTGCAGAAGAACGTGCAGGAGATACGTTTCCTGCTGGTAGGCCATTATTTGAACGTGTACAAACTGGACAATCAAATCCGGGTGTTGCAGAAGAACATGGAACAGACAGAGGAGGTCATTGCCAACATGAAAGCCCGCAGGGAACAAGGTACAGTCCTGAAAAACGACATTACACGTTATGAATTGCAAAAGGAGCAGCTGAACTTGCAGTTGTCAAGGGTGAAAGACGCGCGTAAGATAGCCAACCATCAGTTAGTTACCGCCTTGCATCTGCCCGAGGATACGGAAATAGCCCCTGACACCTCCTTGCTGGAGCAGCAAATCCTTACCCTCACAGAGGATGAGTGGCAGGACATGGCCGGAACCAATAACATTCTCCTGAAACAGACACAAGCCGACATCCAAATGAATGAGCAAAAAGTAAAGCAGGAGCGTTCTGAATGCCTGCCTCATATTTCCATTGTTGCCGCAGACCATTTGGACGGCCCTATCACCATTGAGGTGCCTGTGCTGGACAATAATTTCAATTATTGGTATATAGGGATTGGAGTAAAATATAACCTTTCCTCCCTGTTCAAGAACAACAAGAAACTGAAACAGGCACGGCTGAATGTGCGTCAGGCGCAAGAACGCCATCAGTTGGCGCAGGAGCAAGTGGAAAATGCCGTGCAGGAAGGGTATGTAAACTTCCTGACCGCCTTTACCGACTTGCGGACACAGGAGAACAGCGTAAAGCTGGCAGACGAGAATTACAACGTCACCGAGAACCGCTATAAAAACGAGATGGCATTGCTGACCGACATGCTGGATGCCAGCAACATGAAGCTCACCGCCGACTTGGGACTGGTGAATGCCCGCATCAACATCCTGTACAACTACTATAAAATGAAATACATCACCCATACTTTATAAACAGAATATCATTATGGTTACACGAAAGACAAAAAAGCTGGTTTACAATACGATTATCATTGCATTGCTGGTCATCGGTATAGGGTACATTTGTTCACGCTTTCTCCATTTGGGCAGCGTGGAATATACGGACAATGCACAGGTAAGGCAACATATCACTCCCGTCAACACACGTGTACAAGGTTTTATCAAGAAAATATATTTCGATGAATATCAGCCTGTCCACAAAGGCGACACGTTGCTCGTGATTGAAGATGCGGAGTTCAGATTGCGTTTGGCACAAGCCGAAGCGGATTTGGCAAACGCATTGGCAGGACAACAAGCCACCCATGCCGGGATAGCCACAACAGAAAACAACCTGACCGTCAATGATGCCGGCATCAAGGAAGTCCGCGTGCAGCGGGCCAATGCGGAACGCGAGTTGCAACGATACCAGAAACTCTTGGAGGAAGATGCCGTCACCCGGCAGCAATATGACAACATAAAGACCGCATACGATGCCATCAACGCCCGGTATGAACAGGCGCTCCGCATGAAACATTCCACATCTTTGACCAAAGAAGAACAGACGCATCGGCTGGGACAAAACGAGGCTGCCATCCGGTTGGCGCAAGCCGCCGTGGACTTAGCGCGGCTGAATTTATCCTATACGGTCATCGTGGCTACCTGCGATGGCGTGACGGGGCGTAAGGATATACACGAAGGGCAGTTGGTACAGCCCGGCCAGACGATGGTGGACATTGTGGACAATGGCGACTTGTGGGTCATCGCCAACTATCGGGAAACCCAGCTTCCGAATATCAAGGAAGGGGCCGAGGTCATCTTTACGGCCGATGCCGTTCCGGGCATAACCTATAAAGGTGTAGTGGAATCCATCTCCGATGCCACCGGAGCGGCGTTCTCCTTGATACCGCAAGACAATGCCACCGGAAACTTTGTCAAAGTGGAGCAGAGAGTCCCCGTCCGCATCCGTCTGCAAGGCAATGACGCAGAGAAGGTGAGCCGTTTACGGGCAGGTTTCAATGTAGAATGCAAAGTGAAATACTGATATGAGCGGAACTGCACAACCCATGCCTTTTTCCATGCCGATGTTCAGGAGTTTTGTTCCTGAACGGATACGGCCTTGGATGTATGTATTCATCGCTGTCACTTTTCAATTCTCCGGCGGACTCTATTTAGGCACGTTGAACCAGATGATGGGGGAAACGACCCTGATGCGGGAAGACCTGCTGATGTGCCTTTACGCGAACTTGGCAGGAATGGCCATTTATTTCCCTTTGCTGTTCCGCATGAAGTTCCGTTTCACCAACAAGACGCTGTTGTGCGGGGCAGCAACCGGGGTATTGCTCTGCAACCTGGTTGCTCCGCATATCACTTTTCTTCCGTTACTTTGGCTGGTATGCTTTATCGAAGGCATGTGCAAGATACAAGGCACGTTCGAGTGCATGTCCAACATCCAACTTTGGATGAGTCCGACACGCGACTTTACCGTGTTCTTCCCCGTGCTGCATATCATCATCTTAGGAAGTATGCAATTGTCTGATCTGCTGGCCACTTATCTGATGTATTACTACCATTGGGATTACATGCAATGGTTCATCTGCGGCATCATGATGGTGGACTTGCTGATACTGACCGTATGCACCCGTCATTTTCGTATGTTCAAGAAGTTTCCTTTGTTTGGCATTGATTGGCTGGGGGCGATACTTTGGGCGGCACTCGCCTTGGAAATCACGTTCGTCTTCAACTATGGCGATTATTACGACTGGTGGAACAGTCCCGTGATTCGCATGGTCAGTATTTCCGCAGCCGTTACATTTGTGTTTTGCTTGGGGCGTATGTTTTCCATCCGTCATCCGTACCTTGAACCCAAGATGTGGACATACCGTTATCTGGCTCCGATACTTGTGCTGGTCGCCTTGGTGGAAATGTTGCTTGCCACCGAGCATGTATTGGAAGAAACATTCTTGGAGGGAGTGATGCACTACGGCACGATGACCGGCGTGCAGTTGGATTGGCCTGTGCTTGCCGGATGTCTAGCGGGATGCCTGTTTTCCTATTGGTGGATGCACATCAAACGGTTCAACTACCTGCGGCTGATTATCATCGGACTGGCAGGAGTGATATGTTATCTGCTCGGATTCTATTTCACGGTT
>CASGED010000031.1 GCA_949300425.1 uncultured Bacteroides sp. | reverse complement strand
TTTCACCTGTACAGTCCATAGTACGCAGATAGAACTGAGGACGATACTTATTGTGGAACGGAGTGTGACGACCACCTTCTTCTTTCTTCAAAACATAAATAGAAGCTTTGAACTTAGAGTGAGGCTTAATCTGACCCGGTTTGCAAAGTACCATACCACGTTTGATTTCGTTCTTGTCAATACCACGCAACAGCAGACCCACGTTATCACCGGCTTCACCTTCATCCAACAGTTTGCGGAACATTTCAACGCCAGTTACAACCGACTTCTTGTCCTCGCCCAAACCAAGGATTTCAACTTCGTCGCCTACCTTAACAACACCAGCTTCGATACGACCTGTAGCAACCGTACCACGACCAGTAATAGAGAATACATCCTCAACAGGCATCAAGAAAGGCTTATCGATATCACGCGGAGGCAGAGGAATCCAAGTATCGCAAGCATCCATCAATTCCATAACTTTCTCCTCCCACTTTTCTACGCCATTCAATGCGCCAAGAGCAGAACCTTGAATAAACGGAGTGTTATCGCCATCAAAATCGTATGCGGACAACAATTCACGCATTTCCATTTCAACAAGCTCCAACATTTCGGGATCGTCCACCATATCGCACTTGTTCATAAACACAACCAGTCTCGGAACATTTACCTGACGAGCCAGCAAAATATGCTCGCGAGTTTGAGGCATCGGACCATCAGTTGCGGCAACTACGATAATAGCACCATCCATCTGAGCGGCACCAGTTACCATGTTCTTTACATAGTCAGCGTGTCCCGGGCAGTCAACGTGCGCATAGTGACGAGTAGCAGTTTCATACTCTACATGAGAAGTATTAATAGTGATACCACGTTCCTTCTCTTCCGGAGCGTTATCAATCTGATCGAAAGACTTCACTTCAGAAAGACCTTTCTTTGCCAATACTGTAGTAATAGCAGCGGTCAATGTTGTCTTACCGTGGTCTACGTGACCAATTGTACCAATATTCACATGCGGTTTGGTACGTTCAAATTTCTCTTTAGCCATAGCTTTACTTGTTATTTATTTGATTAATAATCAGCTTCAATTCAAGAGCTGTTACCGGGACTTGAACCCGGGACCTCTTCCTTACCAAGGAAGTGCTCTACCGCTGAGCTATAACAGCAGACATCATTATAGTGGGCAAAGATGGATTCGAACCACCGAAGGCGTAAGCCAGCAGATTTACAGTCTGCCCCATTTGGCCACTCTGGTATTTGCCCATTTCCATTCTCTTTGAGCCTCTTGTCGGATTCGAACCAACGACCCCGAGATTACAAATCACGTGCTCTGGCCAACTGAGCTAAAGAGGCATATTTTGCAGCCGTTTTACCGCTGCTTGTGCGAAACGGCTGCAAATTTAGGCATTTATTTTATTACCGCAAAATTTTTAGCGGTATTTTATTTATTTCGCAACTTTTCCTTGTACTTAACCAGCTGTTTTTCCAAAGCATCGAGGCATAAATCGACCGCTTCTTCAAATGTGTCGCATACTTTATTGGCATACAACTCGCCGTTCGGCACCAACACCTTCACTCCGGCCTCTTTATTCTCGGCCGTCTCTGGCTTAACTACTTTCAGTGACACCTCTACTTTCTTTATATCATCATAAAATCGCTCTAACTTTGCTACTTTCTTTTGAATAAAAGCCTGCAACTGTTCCGATGCGTCAAAGTGAATTGATTGAATTCTTACTTCCATACTTACCTCCTTTTTCTTTAAGCCCGAGGATGGGCTTGGTTATACACTTTTTTAAGTTCTTCGAAGGTGGTGTGCGTATAAATCTCCGTAGTGGCCAAACTCTCGTGTCCCAGCAACTCTTTTATCGCTCCAAGCTCCGCATCATGATTGAGCATCGCCGTTGCGAAAGTATGCCTCAGCACGTGAGGACTCCGTTTCTTTACCGTCGTCACCTTCGACAAGTTCCGTTTCACAATACATTCTACCATGCCGCGATACAAACGTTCGCCCGTATTCCGGACGAAAAACGCTTCTTCCCTGCGGATCGGCACCACTTCATTCCTCCAGCTAAGATAATCGGTTATCGACGTTTTCAACTCTTCACCAAAAGGAATCAGGCGTTGCTTATTCCGTTTTCCGGTCACTTTTACAACCTCCGCCGACAAATCGATGTCACTATCATCCAATCCTATCAATTCAGAAAGCCTCATGCCGGTAGCATAAAACATCTCCACAATCAAATGATCGCGACAGCCTTCAAACCCTTCGCCAAAGTCCACATCGTCCAACAACCTGTTCATTTCTCCTTCTTTCAAGAATACAGGCAAAGCCTTACTCTTTTTCGGCCCTGTCACTTTACGCAACGGATCCGACACGACACCACCTCTCCTCAACAAGAATTTAAAGAACGAACGGAGCGAACTCAATTTCCGATTTATCGAAGTTGAAGCATATCCTTCATCCATCAGACTGACAATCCATTCGCGGATAAGCTCTGCATCAATCTTCAGAGGCGTCAGTACGCCGATTGCCTCTTCTCCAAACTTCTCAAACTGGCGGAGATCTTCCTCGTACGCTTTTACGGTTTCCTCGGAGTAATTCCGCTCATAACGTAGATAATTTAGAAAAGAATCGGCACACAACATATCGCTACATAACTAAAATGTGCAACGAATGTATGAAAAGAATTCAATAATTCAAAGGATTTTACGAATTATTATTATTCTTCTACTTGCTGAAGTTTTTGCACGTAAATGGCGCGTTCCTTTGCAAGTCTCTTAATTACAGACGGTTTGTCGAACTGCTGACGTTTTCTCAACTCTTTTACAACACCAGTCTTCTCAAATTTTCTTTTGAACTTCTTCAGTGCTTTCTCGATGTTTTCGCCTTCTTTTACAGGTACTACAATCATTTTAAAATAGTTTAAATGTTAATGTTTAAGAATACAACGATTAATTTGAGCGGCAAAAGTACGCATATTTTCTTTATTATCAAAACCTTTCGGGGAAATATTAAGCTTGTCTCTTAAAAATGGGCTTCAACGTCCCTGTCATGCAGAAGCCGCTTGCCTATATAATATAATATGGTATAAGGGCTCAGCATTTCCCATCTCCACAACGCATATAGCTGCTTGCCCGACACGATTAGTAATCGTACAGCGTAACGATTAGTAATCGTACAACATGACGATTAGTAATCGTACCGGCAACGCAGTTAATATGCTTGTCTGTATCTGATTATTATCTGTAGACGGGAACATAGTAATCAATCAGATTTTGTTAGGCTATGAATGAATTTGTGTGTGCGTTTTATTTCTCATCTGCGAATGAATAATTTGATTACACAACTCTGTCCAACAAATTATCATTTAATTTTGTTCACGGGCTTAGATGCTTACAGTTTCCTTACTTTAATACCGGACAAGAACGGCTGTCCTTTCACCGGAGTAGCGGTAATGAGGATATGGTCACCCTCATTATGGATGATATAGCGTCGCTTACAAGCGGTGCGATAGCGTCCTCCGTCAGCCGGAGAGAAATCCGTCTCTACTTGTTTCCCGCAAATGGAAAGATGGAAACGTGTTTCGCCCGAATGCTTTTCCTCTTTGTTTTTACCTAACAGGTTGGCCAACTGAACTGCAGGACGGGTTACATCCGCTAGGAGCAATTCAACTTCGTACTCTCCGGCAGGAGCGTCTATCCTGTAGCTCCAATCTCCTTCACGCCAAGTCTGATAGACAGGCCCGTCCAACGTATTGTGGATTTCCGAAGTAGTGCTGCGCGCCTCTCCACCTATATATCCCCAGCTTCCGGCCGTATAAGGCTGGTCAGGCAACCACGTGAGATTACTAATATCTGATATGAAGTAACAATTACTACCCACATTGATGGCCAACTCATCTCCCTTGGCTATATCGGGAAGCGGATTAAACTGGATTGTCATGGCATCCTGAACGACTTTACCCTTACTCACACCCTGCGCCACAAGCACGGATGAGCCTTCCGGCAAAACAGCATGAAAAACCGTGTGACAATTCACCGTCTTCTGTCGACCCAACGATTGCCCGTTGAGGAACAGTTCCACTTCCGGCATATTTGAGTAAAGTTTAATGGATTGTGGCTGACCGGTTTTTCCGGTACGCACACTCCAATCCCGACTGGCAATTCTCAGCACAGGGACATCTTTCCGCCACATCGACTTAAAATAGTAAGCTACATCTTTCCAGGTACGGTCATTATACGCCAAGCCCTTATTGTTTACCCGCGGCATCGACTCCTGGCGGGCTGCTACATTGAAGTCGACAAAGTTCCAATAAGCGCATCCGCTAATCCATTCGGTATTCTCAATGAAAGGCAAATAATGCTCGACATACGTCTGATGATACTCGGTGCTGAAGTCAAAAGCACGTCCATGGTTTGAATGCAACCGACGGTCGCTGCCGGCTCCCCATTCGCTGATAATCATTGGTTTCTCAGGATAGCGTTGATGTTTGTCTTCACACCAGGCGTTGAAGTCCTCCAGCTTGTCCACATACCAGCCCTGATACAGGTTCCACCCCACGACATCTATCAAATCCAGCCCAATCTCGTTGTAGAGGTCCGTCATGTTGTAGGCCATCACACTGACCCTACTTGAATCTTCTTCCTTCAGTACGGCTTCCAAGCGTTGAGCCAGATTTACGGTACGTTCCCGGCACGCCGGCCACTCCGGTTTGTCCACCGAAGGAGCGGTTAGAAGAATTTCGTTCATGTACCCCCATGCGATGATAGACGGATGATTGTAATGCTGGCGAATCATTTCCCTTAGGTTACGTTCACAAATGTCGTCATATCCTGGAGTATCCGGCACAATGTTGATAATGGGAATCTCTTCCCAAGCCAACAGCCCCAACTCATCGCACATATCCACGATGGCGTCATCCTGCGGGTAGTGCGAGATGCGGATAAAATTACATCCCAACTCTTTCATCAAAGCAATGTCACGCCGATGGGCTTCATCATCAATGGCCACTCCTGCCGGAGCCTGATCCTGATGCCGGTTAAGACCGCGCAATTTATAAGGTTTACCATTAAGCGTGAAACCTTTATTACCGTCAAAAGCGAACCAGCGGAACCCGGTCTTATGTATGCGTTCATCCAACGTCTTGCCGGTTTTCGCATCAACCAACATTGTTTTCACTTGATAAAGCGACGGAGTCTCCGGTGTCCATAGACTGGGATTGGCAATGACATCCGATGTGCTTTCAAAAGCACGTGTCTCGCCGGCCTTCAGTTTCAGCTTCTTCTTCATCGTCTGCACCAACTGTCCCTCCGGATCGTAAATCACATTCCAGACTTCTAACATGGCATCTTTAAGGGCGTCATTGGTCACCTCGCTGCGCACCTTTATCACCCCGCTTTCCGCACTGACCTGCGGCGTACTGACAAAAATACCGTCAGAACCCATATTGCCCATGTTGAAATGCTGCTCTCCGGTTGATATAAGCCACACGTCCCGATAGAGACCTCCCCAGAACGTAAAGTCGGCTGAAATGGGAGTAATGTCCTTCCGAGCATTGTCCACTGTAATTTCTATCACGTTCTCTTTCCGGATAACTTCCGTCACATCCATAATGAAAGCGGTATATCCGCCTTCATGCGAACCCACTTCCTTGCCATTCAGGCTGACCGTGGCGGCTTTACTGGCAGCATCCACTTTCAGATAGTACCGACGACCCGGCACCACCTCGGGCACTACGAGCGTGCGTTTATAGAAACCTTTCCCTTGGTAATAGTTTCGTTGCTGATAGGCATCCAGATTAAACGTATGGGGAATGTTGACCGCTTGCCACTGTTCATCCGCCGCCTTACGGAATTCCCAACTGTCATTAATCGTCTTCGTTTCCCTCTGCGCTTGCAAAGTGACAACAGGGATGGTTGCCAAAACGGCAACCACCCACGTCTGAAACAATCTTTTATACGACTTCATGGCTCTCTCTTTTTTATTCTTCAGCGGCGATAGCCTCCTCCCATGTTTCCCACTTCTCTACATTGGGGTCATATCCGTCATAGCCGGGATTTTGACTGAGTTGACCTAACAGGTTGGCATCAATGGCCGATTGCGGGATGGGCCAGTTAATGTTATGCGCACCCATTGTGTACTGACGTCCACGGATGTTCGCGCCGGTATTCTTATTATAATAGTTGTTGTACAACGTAATCCGATGGAACCAAAAGCTGTCCTCGTACAGGCGGTCTTTGTCATATGTCTTGCCTTCGTTATCGGGTTTTCCACTCAACGCCAAGCAATAAGATATACGGCTCAACTCCGTAAAACGCCACTCTTCCATCCACAGTTCGCGGGCACGTTCGTCCACGATGTCGTCAATGTCCACAGTGGTGTAGAGTTGCTCACACTTGGCGCGTCTGCGCACGGCATTGACATCATCTACAGCGGAAGGATCGCCTAAATAATACTTGGCTTCGGCACGAAGCAGATAAGTTTCCGCCAAACGATAGCAATAGAAATCCTGATAGCCGCTACCGTTATACTGGTTGGCGGTAGGCGTATCGTCTTCCGGAGATTCCGACCAAAGTTTGTAATGAGGCCAATCGAACCAGCTACGAATGGTATCCGAACAGAGTACTTGTTCATTTCCGCTCGCATCCGTCCAACTATAGCGGATGTTCTGACCACGGTACCGGGTATCGGGACCGTTATACTTCAAATCCTCCATACGCACCCAGTTGCCTACCTCGTTATTATGACGCAAATCGCCTTCGTCCAGTGCTCCGTTTACGTACCACAACGAATTTTCGGCAAAATAAGTAGGACGGATTACGGCTTGCCCGCGTCCGAAAGCCCGGTTGAAGTCCATGTTCGCATCGTAATTGCCGTCATTCAAGGCGTAATTATTGACCGCTCTCACGTTGTCGGGCGTCTTTATCTCGTCGGCATTCCAACGGGGCACCATGTTGCGCATGGTGCGGGTACGGATTCCGGAGTCGGTTCCGTAGCGGTTGGGCATCACGAGAATGGCCTCCTTATTGGCGGCAATGGCCTTGTTCAAGCCCTGATGCAAATCCCAAATCACGTTTTCAGTGATGTTCCACGTCTGAGGATTGGGATTGGAGAACGTTCCGAAGTTATCCTGCATCAACGCATATCCCGACTGGTTAATGAGGATGTCAGCCTGTTCCTTTGCCTTCTCAAAATCGCCGTTGGCTAAATAGCACTTAATGAGCAACTGGCGGCACGCGCCTTTATTGATCATACCGACATAAGTCATATTGCTCTGTTCGGGCACATGTTCCACCGCAAACTCCATATCCTGTACCAGTTTCTGAATAATGGCTTCACGCTTGGTGCTCTTGTAATCCTGCTTGGGCTGTTCTATCAGCTTGGTAACAAAAGGCACATCGCCAAACTGGAAGCAAAGCGCCATATACCGATAAGCCCGGTGGAAATAAGCCCGGCCCAAATATTCGTTTTTAGTCTCCTCATCCAATCCTTCCACTCTGTCAATATAACTGATGATGGTGTTGGCATACATAATACCTTTATAAGTCTCTCCCCAGAAAATAACCAGACGGTTCTGGTCGAAGTTATACCAACCGTTTGTAGGCGTGAAACGTTCCGCAATGTCACAAAACGCCTCTGCATCATCCGTCTTCCCGGCCACAGCCAAGTCGGAGAAGAGGTACTCACTCATCAAAGGCAACATCAAGTCAATGGCTTCCGTATTCGTCCAGTAAGCCCGCAGGTGCTTGTCAGCGGCAGCCAGAACTGCATCCAGACCATCTATCGTAGTAAATGTTTCAGTCGGTTCGTAAAGTGAGAGGGGATCCGGCTTCAGGAAATCATCTGTACAGTCCGCAAACGCCATGGACACACAGGCCGCGCCCATCCACAATTTGAATTTGTTTATATGTCTTTTCATAATTCGTTCTTATTTAGAATGTTAAGTTTATACCTAAGGAATAAGTCCGGGGAGCTATATCTCCGGTTTCAGGATCTCCGTATTCCCACTCCTTGCTCCAAGTGGCCACGTTGCGTATGGTAGCGAATATCTTGGCACTCTGTATCTTGTATTTCGACAAGAAATCCGCCGGAACGTTGTATGCCACGGAAATGTTCTCTAAACGGATGAAGGAACGGTTAATGACCCGGCTCGGTGCGGTAACGCCCGTAGGACCTTGCGCTGACAGCCGGGCGTATGTGTTGGATGGATTGTCCACCGTCCAGTAATCCTTGATGTACAGGTTCTGGCAGTTGGTTATCTGCGAATAGTTGTTATCATTGTTCAGATAATTGGCGTCCAAGCTCTTGTGTCCCATGTAGGAATACAGGTTGAACGACAGACTCCAATCCTTGAAAAGGGTGAAATTGTTTCTCATTGACCAATGGATAGGAGGCGTGGTCTCGCCCAAGAACTGCTTGTCGTTGTTGTTATACACCGGAGAAGTTGTTCCATCCGCGTTCACCCGGTCGTCAGCCGTATAGTGGTTAATGACTTTGGGGTCGCCCGGCTTCTGTCCGTATTTGGCAGCCTCTTCCACTTCGTCCACCTGCCAGATGCCATCCACTTCATAATCCCAGATGGCACTGATGGGGTGCCCGATGAACCATTGGTTGGTGATGTCATCACGCTCCTTTGTCACCACATTGCCGGCAGCGTCCACGATGGTCTCGTATTCGCCATACAGTTCTTTAATCTCATTCTTGTTATAAGAGAAAGAAACGGAGGTGTCCCATTCGAAGTTTTCCATCTCAATGTTGCGTGTGTTCAGCGTCAGTTCAAAACCTTTGTTCAATACTCGCCCCAAATTGGTCGTGATAGAAGTAAATCCGGTAAAGTCGGGCAAAGACTGGCTCATAATCATGTCCGTCGTAGGCATGTAGTAATACTCCAGACTCGCGTTAATGCGTCCTCTCAGGAAACTCAAATCCAGACCTACGTTCCATGACGTGGTTTTTTCCCATTGCAAGTGAGTGTTGGCCAAACGGCCTACGAAAAGATATTTCATATCCATCAGCGCACCGGTGGCCGAATTGATGTATCCCTGCGAATATTGTCCCAACGACAAGTCTGCCAATGCTATATAGGTATCTGCCAAACTGCGGTTACCGTTCTGACCGAAAGATACACGCAGCTTACCGGTATCCAGAATGTCGCCCCACTGCCAGAAGTCTTCATTAGTAAAGGTCCATGCCAAGGCTCCTGAGAAGAAATTCGCGAACGGATTGGTTGTACCGAAAGCGGAATATCCGTCACGGCGGAAGGAGAACGTACCCATATAGCGGTCGTCATACGAATAGAACAAGCGGGCCAAGTAGCCGCAAGCCGTCTCACGGGTATCTGTCGAACGGAAGCTGCTCAAGCTCTTGTCCGCATTGGCGGTGGCATGGAAGCCCAACGCCTCGGAAGGCAGGATGTTCTTCGCCTCGATGCGGTCCAGCCAGGACTGGCGTTCCTCCGCCTCCTGCACCAACGTCAGGATGGTATGGTGCTTCTTCCCGAACGTGTAGTCCCACGTGATGGTGTTGTTCAACGACCAGTCGAAACGCGAGGTCTGCTCACGGTTGACACGCTCGTCTGTTTCGGCCTGCCAGTCAGGGTGTTCCGAGGAACGGAAATAGCGGTCATGGAAGTACTGCAAACGCGGAGAGATGTTGAAAGCGTACGTGATGCCGAACGGAAGAGTCAGCTTGGCGGTCAAGATGGAATTGATGACGGTATATCCTTTGTCCAATTCGAGGTACTGGCGGTCGAAATCGTAGTTATAGCCTTTCCAGTAAGCGTTTTCGCCCTGCGGATGCGCCACTAATTCACCTTCGTCGTTGTAAGGAGTGGCAAACGGGCTGTTCGACGTAATCTGACTGTACCAGTCAACGGCCAAGTCGCCGTCCGTACGGTTCTGGAAGTTGACATTGGCTCCTACACTAAGCCAGTCAGTAACCTTAGTGTCCAACTTTAAGTTAGAGCGCAAGGCGCTGTATTCATTGCCGCGCGTGATACCTTCGTTGGAAAGATAGCCTAAGGAGAAATAGTAATTGACGCGGTCGGTCATGCCGCTGACGCTGACATTGTAGTCTTGGTTCAATCCCGTCTGGAACGTATGGTCATACCAATCGAACGTTTTTCCCCGGAGGAAGTTCTCCAACGTCACTTCACTGGCGTTCAGCCCGATACGGTTTGCCCATATTTCATCGGTACTCATACCCGCATCCTGGGTGGTCTGGTTTCGCCAAGCCTCCAAGGTCACTCCATATCTGTTCAAGTTTGCCTCCGTCGGGCGGTCATAATATCCGGCAGGGCGTCCGCCGGCCTGATAGGCTTCGTAGTTTCCGGTCTGCGGATTGACCCCGTAGGTATCTGTCTTATAAAAGTCCGTACGGTAGTTCAAGAAGCCTTCCGGGTCATACACTTTACGGCCGGCACCACGGGTGGACCAACCCACATTGGCACTGAAACTGATGACCGGCTTGTCCGATTTACCTTTTTTGGTTGTCACGATAACCACGCCATTGGCTGCCTTCGCACCATACACAGCTGCGGACGAAGCATCCTTCAGCACGTCTATCTGGGCGATGTCATTGGGGTTGATTTCCGATAGTTCGCCGTAGAACATCATGCCGTCCAGGATAATCAGCGGGTCGTTGTGTCCGCCCTCTGTGTAGACGGAACGCTGGCCGCGCACACTCATGGAGCCGCCGCCTTTCGCCGAACTGTCAAAGCCCACGCTCAAACCTGCCGTACCACGCAATACGTCCTGCACCGTCTTGGGCGCTTCGTTTGCCAAAGCGTCCGGTTTGATTTGCGCCACAGAGCCGGTAAGGTCTTTCTTGCGTACGGTGCCGTAACCGATTACCACCACTTCTTCCAGCATCTCGCTATCTTCCGTCAACACAATGGTCAAGTCCCGCATACCCGACAAGGAAACTTCCTGCGTCTTATAACCTATATAAGACACCACCAATGTTTCATCCGGCGAAGCCTGAATGGAGAATTTGCCTTCAAAGTCCGTAATGGTTCCCCGTTGCGTACCTTTTACTTGAATTGTCACACCAATCAACGGTTCGTTCGTGCTGTCGAGCACTTTACCCGTCACTGTGGTTTGCTGAGCATACCCGCCCACGATTCCTATGAATAGAAACGCGAGCCACATTAGAATCTTGTGTTTCATGTCATTAAATTTATGATTTAGTTAATAGTGAAAAAAATGTTCGTAAAAGTACACCGGAATTACAGCAATCAGACCCTCAAATAGGGTCAAACAGGGGATAAAATCGGGTCATCGAGTTTTTATACCCCGATTGACTTAATATGGGTAGAATGAAATGTCTCTATTCCAAATTGATTACTACGCCTTGGTAATGAGATTACCAAAGGATGGTAATGGCATTACCAAAGGATGGTAATGAGATTACCAAGGCGTGGAACTGAGATTACCAAAAGACGGTCATCTTATTGGGAATGCCCAATTTGGCCTCATAGAAGTAAAAGCATTGATTATCAGACAAAAGAATATGTGGTGAATCCTATTTAGTTTATGCGATAAAGGGGAATTCAGATGGCACACAGGCAGCACATTAAAATTATTCCGGACAAAGTAAAAGCAAATAATCTTTGAAGGATTTGTAAGTCTTCGTATCTTTGTAGCACTTTACATACGAAACTTTGATTACCGACCATGATGAAAACACAAACGTTCATAGCCATCCTATTCTGCCTGCTGTGCCTGCCATTCGGACGCCCTGCCCGTGCCCAGCAAATCATAGTAAACCCCATGCCCTTCTTAGACGGCCTGTCCACCAACTCCATCTTCACCATGTACCAGGACACACGAGGCTTCCTTTGGATAGGCACTGCGTGCGGGCTGGAATGCTATGACGGATACGACATCCAGCATTTCATCAGCAACTACAAGAACCCTCACCAACTGACAAATAATGATGTCCGTTGCCTTGCCGAAGGCGATGAGTACTTATGGGTGGGCACCCTCCGGGGAATTACCTTGATAAACAAAGACACGTACCAAAGCTACCCGTTTCCGGACAGCGGCCTGCAAAACAAAGCCATCATAGACCTACTCCGCGACCGCAAAGGAAACATCTGGGCGACTGCCGACCAGTCAGCCTACCAATGTGACGCCACCAAAGGGATATTGAAGGAATACACGTTGGGACATCACGCAAACTATTTCTATCAAGACCGGGACAACGCCCTGTGGCTATTGACACAGAACGGTGGCATCCTAAAATACGACGCCACGGCCGACACCTTCACGGAATATGCCCGGATGGAAGGCTGCAATCCCTTTCGAATGACGCAAGACAATCAGGGCAGGTACTGGATTGTAACATGGGGAAGCGGTATCTGGCGTTTCGACCCTTCGTGTACAGACCGGAAGCGTATGTTCCGCCGGCAGACAGTCATCAATCCCGTACGTCACTTCCCGGAAGAAGTGTTCTACGACATCGCCCAGGATGACACTTATGGGTATATATGGGCACTCTCGCACTTCCGCCTCTACGTGTTCCGGGTAAACGGACAGGGAGAGCTGGAAGAGGTGGATATCAACGCCTCCCCAAACATCAACCGTCCCATAGACCTGTCCAAGACATACAGCAAGATTATCAAGGACAGGGACGGCAACCTGTGGTTAGGAGCATACGACCAAAGCTACACCATCACGTTCGAGAAAGCGGAAATAGAGAACCACACCATGGCGAACATAAAAAAGCAACTGGGAGTGGACGCCAACATTCTCTATTTCAACAAAGACTCCAAGGGAATTATCTGGTGCGACCAGTCGCGCTACGGGCTATGCCTCTTTGATGAGCAGAACGGACAAACTACCTATGGGAACAACGCCGACACTTTATATTCCATTGTAGTCAGAACAATCGCCCCGTCCCGGAAGGAAGACGCCGTATGGCTGGGCGGACGGGAAGTACATTCCACCCGACTATGGAAAATGAAGCAGGAACAAATGCGAATTTCCGTCTTAGAGAAATTTGATTTGAGAGAGACCACCGCCTCGCCGGGCGAAATCTCACAGATTGTAGAAGACGATTACGGCAACATTTGGATCGGAACTTCCACCCATTTGTTCTTCAAGGCAAAAGACTCCCGGACAATAGAAATGCTTCCTTTCGGAATATCCCAAATCACGGACATGTCGAAAGACAGCGACGGGAACGTTTGGGTGTGCTGTCAGGAAGGCATCTGCCAAATGGGCTATAAAGGCAAGCCTACCTTACTAAAACAATATGCACCGGACGCATTGCCGCTGCACGAAGACAGGATAAAAAACATAAGCGCCGCTCCGCATGCCGTTTGGTTCTCCACGACCTTAGGCAAGCTGTTCCGGTTAGACGTCCGGAAGCAACACATTACGGAACAGACCGACAGTTGCGGACCGCAAGGGGACAACATCCTGAAACTCCTGTCGCATGCAAACAACCTATGGATTGTCTGCGACAAGTACATCATCCGCCATACGCCGGGAAAAAACGAGACCTATTCCGTCAACGACGCCAACATCTTTGTCACTTCCTTCCGTCTTGGAGCGGCTTTCATCGATGAAGGAGGTTGTCTGTATGCCGGAGGGCACAATGGCTTCATCAAAATATTACCCGACAGCGGAAACGTCAAGAACTGCCAGCCGGGGCAAGTGTTCATAACCGACGTAAAGTCCGACAATCGCTCCGTCCTCTTCCAGCCTGTCGGAAAAGAGAACGGCAACTCCATCCACGAAGTCACCCTTCTGCCACATGCGCGCAACATTGAGTTCCGTTTTTCGGCTCTAAACTACACAGACGGGCGTAAAATCAAGTATGCCTACCGCTTGATGGGGGAAGACAAGCAATGGACCTATCTGGAAAACGGCGAGCACACAGCCTTCTACAACCATTTAGGCAAGGGGATATATACACTACAAGTGAAAGTGACCGACCCTTACGGCAACTGGCTGAACGAACCATGCAGCATCCGTGTACACAAGCTGCCCGCCTGGTACGAGACTTGGTATACTTACCTGGTCTACACACTTATCGCCGCGTCCCTCATTTACGCTTCATTCAACGCATACTTCCGCCGCATAGCACGGAAAAACAGACTGAAACTCCAGGAGGAACTCACCCAGATTAAGCTGAACTACTTCACCAACATCTCCCATGAGCTGCTCACACCGCTTACCCTCATCTCCTGCGTAGCCGATGACATGGAGGAGAACAAAGGCAACTCGGACAGGCAGGTGGAAATTTTACGCTCCAACACCAACCGGCTTAAGCGGCTGCTGCAACAAATCTTAGACTTCCGGAAAGTGGAAAGCGGCAAAATGGAACTGAACGTCAGCAAGAGCAACCTGTCCTCGTTCATCTCCGGCATTGTGGCTTCCAACTTCCAGCCTATGGCCCATAAAAAGGACATCCGCCTCATGACCCGCATCGAGGAAGGCATTTGGGGCTACTTAGACATTAACAAATTGGACAAGATATTGTTCAACCTGCTGTCCAACGCCATCAAATACACCCCGGAACATAAAAACATCGAGGTAACCGCAAACACTGTCTACAAAGATGGATGCAGATACTTACTGCTCAAGGTGAGGGATGAAGGCATCGGAATTGCCGAGAAGGACCTCAAGCACATCTTCACCAAGTTCTACAACACCCGGAACCATGCGGGATATGAGTCCAACGGGATAGGGCTGTCACTCACCAAGGAACTGATTACCCTGCACCACGGCAGCATTGAAGTAAGCAGCGAATTAGGAAAAGGTTCCCTCTTTTCAGTGGAAATACCGATAGACAAGGAAATATACACGGAACAGGAACTGACTGACAGCATCCCTGTTTATCCGGAAGAAAATACGGAAGACAGCAATCCGCCCGCACGGGACAACCGCCCCCACATTCTGTTTGTCGACGACAATGCCGAGTTGTGCGAACTGATACGGAATCTGTTCAACAAGAAATACCACATACTCACGGCACAAAGCGCGGCGGAAGGCTTCGAACTATTGAAGGATAATGCAATAGACATCATCATCTGCGACGTGATGATGCCCCAGACAAACGGATTGGAGTTTTGCCGCCGCATTAAAGGAGACACGCAGACCAACCACATACCCATCATCATGCTGACCGCCAAAAACACAGAGGAGGACCGCATAGAATGCTACCAAGCCGGAGCGGAAAGCTACATCGCCAAGCCGTTCGAGATGAAAGTGTTGCAGGCGCGCATCAGCAACCTGCTGCAAAAACAGGAACTGTGCCAAAAGAGCTTCCGTTCGCGGATGGAGATAAACATCGACAACATAGACTACAAAAGCTACGATGAGAAGTTCCTCACCGATGCCATGCAATGCGTAGAAAAACATATCCAAGACCCGGATTTTGACTTGGACCGGATGGCGTCCGAACTGCACATATCCCGTTCCACACTGACCCGAAAATGCAAGGTCATAGCCGGATGCACTCCATTGGATTTCATTCGGAACATAAAATTGAAATACGCTTGCGCCCTGCTACGCAACGACAAGGCGGGAAACATCTCGGAAGTGGCATACGCCACAGGCTTCTCCTCCGCCAAATATTTCACCAAATGCTTCAAGGAGGAATTCGGAATGACACCGACAGAGTATCAGAACCAGCAATAAGATTTGGAGTAATCACGACAAATTCCTATTTTTGAAGCGTTTTTTGAAAAGGAGAACGAGATAAGGGGAATTTAGCGGGGCGGTGCCCCGCATTTAATACACCATATTATATATATATACATATTTATATTATGAACTCAACGATAAAGAAACGCATCCAAGACCTTCGGCAATGGATGGCTCAAGCCAATGTCGAAGCATTCATCATCCCAAGTACCGACCCACACCTCAGCGAATACGTAGCGCCCCATTGGCAAAGCCGTGAATGGATTTCGGGGTTCACAGGATCGGCGGGAACCGTAGTCGTAACCAAACAAGAAGCCGGATTATGGACCGACTCGCGCTACTTCCTGCAAGCCGCCCAACAACTGGAAGGCACCTGTATCGACCTCTACAAGGAGATGCTGCCCGACACACCTTCCATAGCCGGTTTCCTGTGCCAACGCTTGAACGCAGGCGACACCGTGGGCATTGACGGCTCCGTATTCTCCATGCAGGAAGCCCGCCGGTTGGAAAAAGAACTTGCCGGTAAGCAAATCAGCCTGCAACCCCTATCCGATCCCATGGACACTATTTGGAGTGACCGCCCCGCTCTTCCCCAAGCTCCCGCCTATATCTACGAAGCGAAATATGCCGGACAGACCTGTACCGAGAAGTTGGCAAACATTCGGACGGAGATGAAGAAACTAGGTGCAAATGGTCTCTTGCTATCCGCTCTTGACGAAATAGCCTGGACACTCAACCTCCGTGGAAGCGACGTACACTGCAACCCGGTCATCGTGAGCTATCTGCTGATAACCTTGGAAGACGCGCATTACTTCATCGAACCACAGAAGCTCACGACGGAAGTCAGCGATTATCTGAACGAGAACCGCATCGTCTGCCATCCTTATGGAGAAATCTGTACCTACCTGAGCCAACTAAAGGATACCGACCTTCTGCTGACTCCGGACAAGACCAACTATGCCGTCTATACCGCCGCTTCCCGCTCGTGCCACATCACGGAAGCCCCCTCACCCGTGGCTCCCTTGAAAGCGATAAGGAACGAACAGGAAATCCAAGGATTGCGAGCCGCAATGCTTCGCGATGGCATCGCCTTAGTGAAGTTCCTCCAATGGTTAGAGAAAGCCGTGCCCCAAGGAGGGCAGACCGAAATGAGCGTCACCCGGAAACTGCACGACCTGCGTGCTGGGCAAGCCCTCTTCATGGGCGACAGCTTCGACACCATTGCGGGATACGGACCTCACGCGGCCATCGTACACTACGAAGCAACTCCGGAAACCGATGCGCCATTAGAACCTCATGGTTTCCTCCTCCTCGACTCCGGCGCCCAGTACTTGGACGGCACAACCGACATCACCCGCACCATCGCCTTAGGGCCACTCACCGAAGAAGAGAAGACCGACTACACCTTGATACTGAAAGGACATATCGACTTAGCCATGGCCGTCTTCCCCGAAGGTACACGGGGCGCGCAACTGGACGTACTGGCACGCATGCCGATATGGCGACGTCACATGAATTTCCTGCACGGAACGGGGCATGGCGTAGGCCATTTCCTCAACGTGCATGAAGGCCCGCAAAGCATCCGCATGAACGAGAACCCCGTCGCCTTGCGTCCGGGCATGATTACCAGCAATGAACCGGGCGTGTACAAAGCAGGTAGCCACGGCATACGCACCGAGAACCTCGTACTCACCGTCCCGGCGGGCGAAGGCATGTTCGGGAGTTACCTCAGGTTCGAAACCGTCACCCTCTGCCCCATCTGTACCAAAGGTATCATCCGCGAGATGCTGACGCAGGAAGAAATCAATTGGCTGAATGATTACCATCAGGCGGTGTACGAGCAACTGGCGCCCGCGCTCAATGAAGACGAACGCCGCTGGCTGGAACAGGCCTGCCAAAAGATATAAATAAAAAAGGGATTCTTCACTCTTAATTCATTCTTCATTAAAAAATGGCACTTATCAAATCAGTAAGGGGCTTCACCCCACAAATAGGAAAGAATTGCTTCCTGGCGGATAACGCCACCCTAATAGGCGACCTTGTCATCGGAGACAATTGCAGCATATGGTTCAACACCGTGCTACGGGGCGATGTCAACTCTATCCGCATAGGCAACGGCGTCAACATTCAAGACGGAAGTGTGCTACACACACTTTATGAGAAATCCACCATCGAGATAGGCGACCATGTCTCCATCGGACACAACGTCACCATCCACGGAGCCACGGTGAAAGACTATGCCCTCATAGGCATGGGAGCCACCGTCCTCGACCATGCCGTCGTGGGCGAAGGAGCCATCGTGGCCGCGGGTGCCTTGGTGCTGAGTCACACCGTCATCGAACCGGGAAGCATTTGGGGAGGCGTACCCGCCAAATTCATCAAAAAAGTAGATCCCGAACAGGCCAAGGAACTCAACCAAAAAATCGCGCACAATTATTTAATGTATTCAGAATGGTATAAACATGAAGATGACGACCGATAGACTAAAATGGATGACGGGAGTCGCCATAATCGGCTCCCTTTGGCTGTCCTCTTGCCGTCCCTCTTACGAAGTGACCGCCGTGGAAGCTCGCCGCGTGCCAATGGATTCCGTATGGGACGCCAGCCCTGACACGGAAGCCATCGCCTTGCTGGCGCCCTACAAGGAAAGCATGGACAGTGTGATGAACGAAGTGAAAGGCGAAGCTGCCGTCAGCATGGACCGCTTCCGCCCGGAAAGCCCGCTTTCCAACCTGATAGCCGACGTGTTGCGCCTGGCCGCCCGTGACATCACCGGGAAGACGGCGGACATGGGCCTCGTCAACATTGGCGGCATACGCAATGTGCTGACTCAGGGTCCCATCACTACGGGCGACATCTACGAGATTCTGCCCTTTGAAAACTCCCTCTGCATACTGACACTGAAAGGCAGCGACCTGCGCGCCTTGCTGGAGAACATCGCTTGGCGGGGAGGCGAAGGCGTCAGCGGAGTGAATATGACCGTCAGCGCCCAAAGAAAGGTAGTGGAGGCCCAAGTAGACGGCAAGCCCATCGCAGACAACCGCCTTTACACCGTGGCCACCATTGACTACCTGGCCGAAGGCAACGACGGCATGACGGCTTTGACGCAAGCCAGGGAAAGAATCTGCCCGCCAGGAGCCACGTTGCGCGGTCTTTTCATAAAATACGTTGAAAGACAGACCGCCGCCGGCAAGAAAATAACCGCAAAAACAGAAGGAAGAATCAGCTTAACAAACTAAAAAATGAAACGTTTATTCTTATTGCTTATTGGAATATGCTGTTTAGCGTGTACGTCGGCTGCCCAACAGACAAAGACACTCTACCTGCTGCACACCAGCGACACGCACAGCCGCATCGAGCCCTTAGACAAACTGGCCGCCGACCCCGACGCGGGGAAAGGAGGCACGGCCAGACGCGCCGCCTTCATCCGACAATTCCGGGCGGAGCATCCCGCAACCCTGGTACTGGACTGCGGCGACTACTCACAAGGCACGCCGTATTATAACTTCTACCACGGCGAACTGGAAGTAAAGATGATAAAACACATCGGCTACGATGCCATCGCCATCGGTAACCACGAGTTCGACTTCGGCATGGAAAACCTATCCCGGCTGGTCCGATTGGCCGGCTGCCCTACCGTCTGCGCTAACTATGAAGTGAGCGGCACACCCCTGGAAGGACTGGTGAAACCCTACACAATCATCAAACGTGATGGGCTGCGCATCGGCGTCTTCGGCTTAGGGCCGAAACTGGAAGGACTGGTACAGACGGACAAATGCGAGGGTGTGGCGTTCAAAGACCCGATTGCCACAGCACAAAAAACCGTGGAGACACTACGGGGAAAAGAAAAATGCGACATCGTAGTGTGCCTGTCCCATTTAGGCTACCAACTCCTCAATCCGGAAGACGCGGACGACGAGAAACTGGTAGCCCAAACCCAGGGTATCGACGTCATTTTGGGCGGACATTCACACACGAACATGGACACTCCCGCTTTCTATCGCAACGCGGTAGGAAAAGAAGTTCCCGTGTTTCACGTCGGACGCAACGGTGCCTATGTAGGAGTATGGAAACTAACATTGGAGGAGGATTAAACAATGAGAAAATCTGTTGGCTTATTCATTGTCCTGTGCTTGATGCCTGCACTCGCCGCATGGACGGACAACGTGTCCCTGTTACAGAAGATGGAGAACGACGCACGGTGTCAGCAATGGGTGGACTCCGTGATGCGGACACTCAGCCTGAAAGAGCGCATTGGCCAGTTGATGGTGTACACGATAGCTCCTACGCAAGACAAAGCAAACGTGGACTTGTTGCGTAAAGTAGTCCGGGAATACAAAATCGGCGGACTGCTGTTCTCCAAAGGCGAGATACAAGACCAAGTGGCACTTACCAACCAAGCACAACAATGGGCGGACGTCCCGTTGATGATTACCTTAGACGGCGAGTGGGGACTGGCCATGCGGCTGAAAGACACACCCCGGTTTCCGCGTAACATGGTATTAGGATGCATCCGGAACGACTCTTTGCTCTATGAATACGGGCGGGAAGTGGCGCGCGAATGCCGGGAGATGGGCATTCAGGTTAACTTCGCCCCGGTAGCGGACGTAAACATCAATCCCCGAAACCCCGTCATCAATACCCGTTCATTCGGTGAAGACCCGAAGAATGTGGCGCGCAAGGTCACAGCCTATGCACGCGGTTTGGAAGATGGCGGAGTCTTGTCAGTCAGCAAGCATTTTCCCGGACACGGCGACACAAATGTCGATTCGCATGCGGCATTGCCTACATTGCCTTTTACACGCGAACGGCTGGATAGCATCGAACTTTATCCTTTCCGCAAGGCGATAGAGGCCGGACTGGGCGGTATCATGGTAGGACACCTGGCCGTACCCGTCATAGAACCGGAAAAAGGATTGCCGGCTAGCCAGTCGCCCCGTATCGTGCGCGGACTGCTGCAAGAGGAGATGGGCTTCCCTGGGCTGGTATTTACCGACGCGTTAGTCATGAAAGGCGCGGCGGGACATGGTTCCGTGTGCAAACGTGCCTTGCAGGCGGGCAGCGACGTGCTGTTAGTACCTCGGCGTATCAAAGAAGAAGTGGAAGCCATTTTGCGAGCCGTGCGATTGGAGATGCTTCCCGAAGCGGAGATAAACCGCCGGTGTCGGAAAGTGCTGACGTATAAATATGCCCTCGGGCTGAGCCGGAAACCACATGTACAACTCTCCGGACTGACCACCCGCCTGAATACGGCCGATGCCCGCAAGCTCATATCCCGTTTGCGACTGGCCTCGACCACCCTAGTGAGCAACCGCAATGGCGCGCTTCCGTTGGATCCTTCGGCCAAACGTGTGGCTGTGTTGCATGTAGGCACTTCAAAAACAGACTTCCGCCCGTTCCTAAATCAGCTTAGCCAGTATGTCACTCCCATAGAATGTAACCTAACGCCGCAGACCGATGCCTATCAGCGTGCGGAACTGCTCCGCCGCATTGAGAGTTGCCAACGCCTGTTGGTATGCGTGACGACAGACCGTCTGAAGTTCTGCCAGGACTTCCTGAACACCTTGCAAACGGACAAGCCCGTAGTCTACCTATTATATATAGATGTTCTGGACGCCGCACCTTTGCAGAAAGCATTGAAACGGGCCAATGCTGTGATTCTGGCTCATTCCACCCATGAGGATGTACAGCAACATACGGCCGCTCTATTATACGGAGAAGCCGGAGCCGACGGCCGCTTGTCTGCTTCTATCGGCAATACGTTCCCCGTTGGCACAGGTGTGACTCTGGAAGCGCATACCCGGCCCCGTTACAACCCCAACGAGCATGGAATGAGCGCGCAACGCCTGGCGCAGATAGACGAAATAGCGGAAGAAGGAATCCGCCAAGGAGCTTATCCCGGCTGCCAGGTGGTCATTTGGAAAGACGGGATGGAACTTTACAACAAGACTTTCGGCACACAAGACGGTACCCACCCATTGCTCCCGACCGATGTCTACGACTTGGCTTCCTTGACCAAGACTACCGCCACATTATTGGCCGTCATGAAACTCTACGATCAAGGAAGGCTGAGCCTGACCGACCGTGCTTCGGAGTATCTGCCTTTCCTGCACGGAACAAACAAGCAGGACATCACACTCAGCAGTCTCCTCTTTCATGAATCCGGATTGCCTGGCACCATTCTGTTTTATCAGGAAGCCATTGATTCGGCCAGTTATAAAGGATCGTTATTCTCCGCCCGGCGCGACCGTGTGCACACGGCCCAGATAGCCCGCAACACATGGGCCAATCCGTCTTTCCGCTTCCGTCCGGAGTTGACTTCTCCCGTCCGGACAATGCGGCACACCCTGCATGTCTGTGATAGTTTGTGGCTGGACGCTTCGTTCAAAGACGAGATGATGCAACAGATAGCAGACGCACGCTTATATTCCCGCCGCTATCGGTATAGTTGTGTGGGGTTCATCCTGCTTCAACAAGTCGTAGAAGCCATTGCAGGCAAACCGATGGATCAATTCCTGAATGAAGAGTTTTATCGGCCTATGGGATTGAAACGAACCGGTTATCATCCGCTGGAGCATCTTCCTAAGATAGCTATAGTGCCTTCGGCCGAAGACGATTTCATCCGCAAGGAAGTGTTGCGCGGGTATGTCCACGACGAGTCGGCGGCTTTCATTGGCGGAGTGTCGGGCAATGCGGGACTTTTCTCCAATGCTTCCGAAGTGGCCTGCATTTATCAGATGTTGTTGAACGGAGGCATTTTCCGTGGGCACCGTTATCTGAGTGCGGAGACCTGCAAGGTGTTCACCACCCGCACTTCACGTATCAGCCGCCGGGGATTAGGCTTTGACAAACCGGACACGCAGCGTCCGCGAAGCAATCCTTGCTCGACTTCAACGCCGGCTTCAGTCTACGGGCATACCGGGTTTACGGGCACTTGCGCCTGGTGCGACCCGGACAATAAATTGGTCTATGTGTTCCTGAGCAACCGTGTCTACCCCCAACCTTGGAACAACCTGCTGATGGTGCTGGAGATACGGGAGCGCATTCAGGAAACCATGTACCGGGCGCTTCGGGAAGGGAAACGATAAGCCTCATTTCAGCCCGTCAATAAAGAGCAGCAAGCGGTTGACGATGTTCACATCGCTTACGCCGCTGTCAAAGTCAAGCGAGAGAATGCGCATCCGGGGATATAAATCCTTGACGCGCTTCTCGATGCCTTTGGACACGATATGATTGGCGATGCAGCCGAAGGGTTGCAGGCTGATGACATGGTTCACACCTTGCCTGGCCAGCGAGACCATCTCGCCCGGCAACAGCCAACCTTCGCCAAACTGGGCGTTCAGCGACACCACTTGCGATGCGTCCCGCGACTCGTTGTAGATGTTGTGGAAAGGCGTGAAGTAACGGTAGCCGCTTCCTATCCGGTTAAACTTCTCTATTCGTTTCCATAACTTCCCGTAGAGCCAATGTATCAGTCCCGCCGGCATTCTCTTGCGGTCTGTGCCGCTGGCTTTCTGCACTTCGTAGTTCACAAAGCTCTGCACAAAGAACTCGCTCAACAAGGGAGGCACGACCTCTATTCCCTGCCCGATGAGCCATTCGCAAATATTCTTTTGAGCGAAGGGATTAAACTTCAAATAGATTTCGCCGACAATGCCCACACGAGGCAAAGTCTTGTCTCCGCAAGTAATGGCGTTGAAATCTTTGATAGCGTTAGTCAGAAGTGCTGTCAAATCGTCTGGCGCGTTCCGCTCGATGGCGTTTCGGACAATCTTCAGATAACGGTCCTTCAGCTGAAGAGCCGCTCCCGGTTTCGTCTCGCGCACTACCGCCGCATAATAGAACTTGGCGATGCAGTCGCTGTATAACAAGGCGTTCAACACGATGGGCAGCATCTTGAGCCAAGGCATCTTGAAGCCCGGCTGATTATTCTTCAAGCCGCTGTCGAAAGCCATGGAAACCACCGGCACGCTCCCGAAGCCCGACTCCACCAACGCTTTCTTTATCAGCGAAATGTAATTGGACGCCCGGCATTGCCCGCCCGTCTGTGTAATGGCCACCGCCGTAGTGGCGGGATCATATTTCCCCTCCTTGAATGCCTTTACCACATCGCCCACGATGAGCGTAGCCGGATAGCAGACTTCGTTGTTGGCATAACGCAATCCCCAATCGCACGAAGTCTCGTCGCTTCCAGGCAGGTTATCCACATCATATCCCGCTACCTTCATCAGGGAAGGAACCAGCGGCGAGATGAACGGCGTGAAGAACGGGGCCAGGATTTTCCGCTTGCGGTCTTCCACGCCAAATATCGGAGTCGTAATAAAAGGTTGCACGGGCGAGGCTCCTTCATTCGTCCGGGTAGAGAATCTCAGACTTTCGATGGACGAGCGCACCCGCAGCTTCAACGAGCCGGTGCTGCTCACATCGTCTATCTTGAGCAGGGTCAGCGTCTTGCCGTAACGTTTCAGCAGGCTCCGTATCTCATCGGTGAGGAACGCGTCCGGCCCGCAACCGAAGGACGTCAGTTCCATGCACTGCACGTCCCCGCCCTGCATGGCGGTCCACTTGGCGGCTTTCAGGATGCGGTTGGCGTATGCCCACTGGGGAACGAAGTGCACGTCGTCCACCGGGATGGATTCCCCCCGCACAATGTCGTCCGTAATGACATGCACACCCATAGAGGCCACGATGTCCGACAATTTATGTTGTATCAGCGGGTCGGCATGATAGGGGCGTCCGGCCAGCAATACCGTCAGCCCGCCTTCGGCCCGGATCTGCGCCAGCACTTCCCGGTTGTAAGCCGCCAGTTCCTCCTCATACCGGGCCTGTGCCCGCAGAGCTTCTTCGAACGCTTCCTTTATCCGGCTGTCTTTCACGCCCAAATTGCCCAGATACTTCCGGCATTGCCTGTACAGCAAGTGTTCGTCCTTGAAGGTGATGGCCGGCGAATCCAGCGGGATGCCCGTATGCTGCACGCTCCGCACCACTTCGGAATATCCCGACACGATGGGGCAGTTATAACTGTTCTGCCCTCCCTCCAGATGCTCGTACACCACAAAAGGCATGAAGATGCGGTCCACCTTCCGGTCGGCCAGGTCTTGAATATGGCTGTGCACCAGCTTGGCAGGGAAGCAAATATTGTCAGACATCACCAGCCGGACACGCTCTTCGTATTTGGAGAACGAAGAAGGTGCGGAGAGCACTACCTGGAAGTCGCAACGACTCAGCAGCGTGTGCCAAAAGGGATATTCCTCGTACATGTTCAGACAGCGGGGAATGCCGATGACGGCTCGTGGCCGCTCTACCCGCGTCTCGCGGCCGAACAGCAGTTCCAGCTTCCGGCTGTACGCGTTGCGCCCCGGCTTGTAATCCGTCCCCTTGTTGCCCCATATCTTCTCGCACCGGTTGCCCGAATAATAGCGGTTGCCGTTCCCGAAACGATAAACTGTTATCAGACAGGCATTCTCACAACCCTGACATTGCTGTCGGCGCGTGGCATAGGTAGCGTGTGACAACATATCGTCCAACGACACGCCCTGTCCGGCATAGCGGCGTGCGTACAAAGCGCATCCCATGGCCCCCATCAACTCCGGATGGCTGCTTCGCGCCACCTCGCGTCCCGTCAGCTTCTCGAAGGCGCGCACCACGGCATCATTTCTCATCGTGCCTCCCTGCACCACAATGTGCCGGCCCAGTTCTTCCGTGTGCTTCAGGCGCAGCACCTTGTAGAGGCAATTCTTCACCACTGAGTAGGACAGCCCTGCCGCGATGTCTGCCGTTGAGGCTCCTTCGCGTAAGGCTTGTTTTACTTTCGAATTCATAAACACGGTGCACCGGGTACCCAGATCGTAGGGCTTGGAGGCGCGGCAGGCTTCTTGCGCGAATTCGTCCACTTTGTACCCCAAAGACTTGGCGAATGTTTCGAGGAACGAACCGCATCCCGAAGAGCAGGCCTCGTTTATCTCGATGCGGTGGATGACGCCGTCCTCCACGAACAACGCCTTCATGTCCTGCCCGCCGATGTCCAGCACGAACGACACGTCTTTGTTCAAATGTCGGGCCGCTCCGTAGTGCGCCATCGTCTCCACAATTCCCCCGTCCAGTCCGAACGCCGCCTTAATGAGGTCCTCGCCATAGCCCGTCGAGCAACTTCCCGTGATGTTCAGTTCCGTGCCAGCCTTTCCGGCTTCCTCCTGTAGTTTGCGCAAGCCTTGCTCCACGGCGGCCACCGGGTTGCCTTCATTCCCGTGATAATAATTGAAGAGCAATTCGTCCCGGTTGTTCAGCACCACGATTTTGGTGGTGGTGGAACCGGAGTCGATGCCTATTGTGACATCTTCCTTTCCCTTTGTGAATGCCTTTTGGCAGATAGCTCCCGCACTGATGCGCTTTGTCCAGCGGGCATAGTCTTCCTCGTCGGTGAATATCGGTTCCAAGGCATTAGACGGGGTATAGTTTACAGCCAGTCCTTCACAAATGGCTGTTCGCAAAGCGGATAATGAAACTACATCTTCCTTGGCGTTGGCCAAAGCGGCTCCCCAAGCGGGGATAAGATGAGCGTTCTCTGGAAGAATAAAGTGGGAGTCCTCCAAATGCAGGTAATCGGCAAAGGCGTGTCGCAAGGCCGGCAGGAAAGTCAACGGCCCGCCGCACAGCATCACCGGAGGCAGAATGTCGCATCCATGGGCCAGCGTGCCCGCCACCTGCACCGCCACCGCATGCATCACTGAAGCCGCAATGTCTTCACGGCTCACGCTACGGGCTATCAGGTTCTGCACATCTGTCTTACTGAACACGCCGCAGCGCGAGGCGATGGGATAGACACGCTCCGCCCGTTGCGCCAAGGCGTCCAGTTCATCAGTCTGTACATTCAGCAGAATAGCCATCTGGTCGATGAAAGCACCCGTGCCGCCCGCACAGTTGCCGTTCATGCGCAAGTCGGTGGCTTCCCCGTTTCGGAAGAACACCACCTTGGCATCCTCCCCGCCGATATCAATCAAAGTAGAAACACCGTTTTGCTCCCCTCGGATATAGTTCGTCGCGGCCACCACCTCCTGCACGAAAGGCAAACCGCAACGTTCGGCCACGCCCATGCCTACCGATCCCGTCACATGAAGCGTCACCGACACGTCACCCACCTGTTCCCGCAAGGCTGATAACATTTCCAACAATTTCTCTTGTATCCGTGTGTTATGTCTTTCGTAACGTGTAAAGACGATCTTGTCCTCCTCATTCAGCACCACGGCCTTCATCGTGGTAGAGCCGATGTCAAGACCCATTCTATAAGTATGCTTCATCATTCAACATTCCATTTTGAACTACAAAAATAGAGCATGTCTCGCACCTATGCAAGATTCTTTTTACCTAAGAATGGCCTTTAGCGAACAAAAACCGTCCCCACCTTCACAGGTGAGGACGGCCAAACAAGTCAATAATACATGAAAAAACGCTATTTAGAGAGAGTTCTTGCTCATTATCACATGAGCTTTACCGGTGCAAAGATAGATATTTTATTGAAACTAAAAAACCTTTATCGACAAAAAGAATATTTTTATCGACAAAAACATATAAATCCATGCGAAATTTAGAGTGCAGAGGCTCTTAATAAGCGTTTGCTGAGGTAATGAACAGGATACCAAACGGAGAGGAAACCTACGACTATGACCGTTACAAATATCAGCAACACGTCCATCACATGTACACTGACCGGATAGGCATCAACCAGGAAAGCGCCGTTTCCGCCTCCCAAGGTAATGAAACCAAATTGTTGTTGGGCAAAGCATAGCAACAGCCCCAGCAAAATGCCTCCTACCGCTCCAAAGACAGAAATCATACGTCCCTCGAACAAAAATATGCGGACTATCAAACGGTCGTCTGCGCCTAAATGGCGAAGAGTCTCTACGTCTTCACGCTTGTCCAAAATAAGCATAGAGAGGGAGCCAATGACATTAAAGCAAGTGATGGCCAAAATAAAAGTCAGGAAAAGATAGGAAATCAACTTCTCTATTTCCATGATACGGAAGACATCGGCCTGCTGCTCGTAACGGTCTTGCACACGAAAGCCTTCTCCCAACAATCCGGCAATCTTTTTCTTGACCGCCGACACATCCGAATCCGAGTTCAATTTCAGTTCAATAGCGGTCACTTCGGTATCGTAGTGGAAAAGACGGCGGGCAAAATCAATTGAAGTAAGGACGTAGTGAGCATCGTACTTTTCCTGATTGACCACAAATACCGCACCGGGCGAGAACAAATATTCGCGCGTAAAGGCTGCCGCCGGATTGGCCAGGTTAACCCGCACGTTCCGTTTGGGCGCATAGACCTGCAACGGGTCCACAAACTGGATACCGGTTCCCAATTGCGACATCAGGTCGATACCCAAAAGTCCGTACTCCACTACATCGTCTTTCAGGATGAACTGCCCGGTGCCATACAGCAGGCTGTCTATCGAAGTCAATTGTTCGAAGTTGTCCTCCACACCTTTTATAACAGCCATCAGTTGGCGGTCCTTGTATTGTACCATGGCATTTTCCTCCAACGTTTCGGTCCATACTTCTATCTCAGGCAAAGCCCGTACGCGTTGCAGTGCCTCCGTGTCAGGGCGAAACACTTTCCCTTCACGCACCGTAATCTTCAGCTCGGGGTCGAACGCCGTGAAGAATCCCGCCACCATGTCCTGAAAACCGTTGAATACAGACAAAGTGCAGACCATAGCCAAAGTAGCCAACGCCACTCCGCAAACCGAGATACCCGAAATGATGTTGACGGCATTGTGTTTCTTTTTGGAGAACAGATACCGACGGGCTATGTAGAAAGGCAGATTCAACGGTCGTCTGTTTTTATTTATGAAGCAGTTCGTCAATGTGCTCCAAATAGTCCAAGGAATCGTCCACAAAAAACTTCAGTTCAGGGATGATACGCAACTGATAGCGTACGCGTGTGCCCAATTCGTAACGGATGGACTTCATGTTGTCATTGATGTTCTTTATCAGTTCCGCGCTTTTCTCCGAGGGGAAAATGCTGAGGTAGGCACGTGCCACGCTCAAATCGGGACTGATGCGTACGGTGCTGACCGATATCAGCACGCCGTGTGTGTTTCGGGTTTGTTGCTGAAAGATTTCACTCAACTCCTTTTGCAACAAACGGGCGATTTTATTTTGACGGGTTGTTTCCATATAGTTCCTTTATCTATATTTATTTTGCAAAGTTACTACAAAAAAGTGAAATGCGGAAAGATATAGTGATAGAATTGAGTTACAAGGGTTTTGGTTGAAGTGGCGATAATCCGTGAAGCCATTACAATCCCTGCCGAAGCCAAATCCTGACGCCGCTACGTTACTTG